>JBFYYZ010000128.1:0-3158 GCA_041309745.1 Bacillota bacterium
CTATAGGCGCAGACAGCACTGTCACATGGATCTGCACCAATGTCCGGCAAATTACCACAAATTGTTTTAAGGCGGCCTCTGTTTTGTCGCATGGTTTGTTTTTCAAGTGCCTCGAGGCTCTTGTGGCTGCTGTCGAGCGCCTGAACGAAGAAGCCTTCCTCCAGAGCTTTCAGGGCAAAGGCTCCCGGGCCGCTGCCGATATCCAGAAATGTTTGGCAACCTTTGAGCAATGGTTGCATACGGCTCCAGAAAACGGATGGGTAATCACTGTATTTGATTCCTTCCAGATAGTGTTTTATTTGGTCGGCAGTCCATTCTTTATTTCTGGTCATTACAAACTTCTTCGACGAATTTTTTTACTGTAACAGCCACAGCATCCCGGTTTTCTTGATCTACATTTATCAATGCTGCAGTTTCGTGGTTATTTAAGTATTCGATAAAAGAAAGGTTGACATCCATAACCCCTTTACCGGTTTTTGCCCTTTCTAAGATTTGAGCATTTGACGGTGCTTTTACAACCCCCAGGACCGGCATCGGACTCTTGAAAATCCGATAGACCTCAGCCATAAAAGCAGCAATATGAAGTTCAATACCGCCAAGTTCATCAAGCAGAATAAGTTTATTGTTACTTTCAAAACTCTGCCGGAGACAGTTCACTCCAGTCTCTAAAAAAACCTGATCATTTCGCTGCCAGCCACCATGCTGGTCTGCATGAAGGAAGAGGTCATCCAGCCCCTTAAGGTTGTCCACTGCAAGAGATAGCTGGTAATCTGTGTTTACTGAAACCGGCCTGAGGCGAAAAGCAATCAGCTGACCATCCTTTAAGATGCGCTGCACATAGAAACCGCCGATGCAAGGCAAATAAGGCAGCAGACACTGCCTGATCATGGTTGATTTCCCAACGCCGATAGTGCCGGATAAAAGTAGTTTTTTTATCATCCCTGCTGATCTCCTGAATAAATAAATGCGTTATGCTTTTATAAGTATAACGCTTTTCGGGTTTTAAGCAACTAGTTTCCACAAAAAATCATAAAATAGCTTCGCAGATTACTGGCACACCTGGGCCAGATTACTTGACAAGAAGAGATAGTTGATGTAACTTAAATATGTTCATGCATTCATATGTTCATAAGTAGGGGCGGTGAGCTGCTGTTGGATAAGGAATTCAGCGACGAGTTTAAGTGCGAAGTTACTACTGTTCACCAGGATTTGGTCGACCAGGTTCGGCATAATAGGCCAAAGGAAGAAAAGCTCTACGATCTGGCAGAACTGTTTAAGGTATTTGGCGATACAACCCGGATAAAAATTATCTGGGCTCTTTTCGAGACAGAAATGTGTGTCTGCGATATTGCCTCCCTGCTGGATATAACCCAGTCAGCAATTTCACATCAGTTAAGAGTATTAAAGCAGGCTCGCCTGGTTAAACCGCGGCGGGAAGGTAAAAATATGTACTACTCCCTTGACGACGAGCACATCGAAGCAATCTTCTACCAGGGCATGAAACACATCAACGAATAATCAAAGGACGGCGATCCAGCAATTATGGCACTAACTGATAGCAGTATTTGTATGAACAGTGCGGACTGCACTTGCAAGACTAATACTGACAGGGCTAACTTTTTAAAACCATCGCGTCTGGCCCTCTATGGTGCAGGATTAAGTCTCTTTCTATTCGGCATCTTAAGCAATCCGGGTGGATGGGCAGGTTTCGCGGTGTTTACCTTAGCCTACCTGATTTTTGGCAGCAGTGTTTTAATGGCCGCTGGCCGCAATTTGATCCATGGCAAAATATTTGATGAAAACTTTCTCATGTCTATCGCAACTTTAGGGGCATTTGCCATAGGCGAATACCCCGAAGGGGTCGCGGTGATGGTTTTTTACCAGATAGGCGAGATGTTTCAGGACAGTGCAGTGAATCGTTCTCGTCGGTCGATTAAGCAGCTGATAGCAATCAGGCCTGACTATGCCAACCTTATGGAAGCGGGAAAAACACGTAAGGTCAGCCCTGAAGAAGTGGGCATCGGGGCAGTAATAGCCGTTAAGCCGGGTGAAAGAATTCCACTGGATGGAGAGGTCATCAAAGGTTCTTCTGCCTTAGATGTATCTGCCCTGACGGGAGAATCATTGCCCCGGGAAGTTACAGAGGGCGACCGGGTCTTATCCGGCTCAGTTAATAAAAGCGGATTGATTCAGATCAGGGTGAGCACTGAATACAGCCAGTCAACTGTGAGCAGGATCTTATCCCTTGTAGAAAATGCCTCTGCCCGAAAGGCGAAAACCGAACAGTTCATCACCCGCTTTGCCGCCTATTACACTCCGCTCGTGGTATTTTCCGCCCTACTGATAGCCGTTATTCCTCCGCTGGTTATGTCCGGGCAGGATTTCTCCACCTGGGCCTACCGGGCGCTGATTTTTCTGGTCATCTCATGTCCCTGTGCTTTAGTAATATCAATACCGCTAGGATTCTTCGGTGGTATCGGCGGTGCTTCCCGCAAAGGCATCCTAGTTAAAGGTGGCAACTATCTGGAAGCCTTGAGCCGGGTTGATACAGTAATCTTTGACAAAACCGGTACTCTTACGCACGGTTATTTTACAGTGAAAGATGTTCAACCGGCAGCCGGTTTCAGCCACGACGATCTGCTACGTTATGGGGCTGCAGCAGCTCATCATTCCTCCCACCCTCTATCGGTCTCCATCCGCGAATCATCTGCAGTAAAACCTGAAGAAAAATTGATCGCCGCATACGAGGAATTTCCAGGCCAGGGGGTAAAGTTGCGCTACGGCAATCAGCTTATCCTCATGGGCAACCGTAAACTGCTGGAAGAACAGAATATTAAGATTGGGGCTGATGATGATCAGAAAACCAGAGTCTACCTGGCAGTAGACAGTCAGTTTGCCGGAAGTATAACCCTGGAAGATGAACTAAAAGAGGATGCAGCTTCGGCAGTTCAGGAACTGCGCAAGCTGGGGATCAAACAGATTATAATGTTAAGCGGCGACAAAAAACTGGTGGCGGAAGAGATTGGCCGTAAATTAAAGCTTGACCGGGTTTATGCTGAACTGCTGCCTGATCAAAAAATGGAGATCATCGAAAGATTAGAGAAGCAAAACAACCGAAGCGGTAAAAATGTTTTTGTCGGAGACGGCATTAACGACGC
>JBFYYZ010000129.1:0-4248 GCA_041309745.1 Bacillota bacterium
GTATGCAGCCTGTTTTCCGCTTCGTCATAGACAATCGAGTGAGGGCCGTCGATTACGGAATCAACCACTTCGTTACCCCGGTCTGCCGGCAGGGCATGCATATAGTAAACTTTTTCTTTGCCGAGGGCAATTTTATCCTCGGTACAGATCCAGTGCCGGTTGCCTTCCAGCAGTTCACTGCCCCGCTTGTTTTCGGGGTCGGATACCCAGCTGCCCCAGTTCTTAGGGATCACTACATCGGCATCTTTGTAAGCGGCATCCATATCATTGGTAATGGTGAGGGTTCCGCCATGTTTTTTAGCATTCTTTTCGGCCTGCTCAATCACCCAGTCGGGCATGGCATAACCTTCGGGATAAGCCAGCCAGACGTCCATCCCGTAGCGGGGGAAAAGCAGCACTTGCGACAGCGGTACGGAAATCGGCTTTTTGTGGCTGGTGGCGTAAGCCCAGATGATCGAGACTTTTTTCCGTTTTACTTCACCCAGCTTCTCCTGCATGGTCATCAGGTCGGCAATCGCCTGCAGCGGATGGTATAGGTCACATTGCATGTTGATCACCGGGACGTTTGAGTTCTCTGCCATCTCGCGCAAATACTTGTTGCCGATCTCCCAGAAACAGTTACGGCAGGCAATGGCATGCCCATAGCGCGAGAGAATGATCGCCGTGTCTTTAGCTACTTCTCCATGTGATATCTGCATGGTGCTGGTGTCCAGGTAGTTGGCATGGCCTCCCAACTGGGCAATACCCGCTTCCATCGAGTTCCTGGTCCGGGTAGACTGTTCGAAGAACATCAGGAACATGGTTTTATTCTCGAGGTAAGGGGTATTTAGCCCCATGGCAAATTTCTTTTTCAGGTCAAAGGATACTTCGAGCAGGGTGTCGATCTCTTCCCTGGTCCAATCCTGCAGGGTTATGAAATGCTTGCCCCTGAAACAAGTTTGCATCTTTATTCATCTCCTTCAGGCATTTTTTCACAGTAGAGCGCAGGGATAACTGCATACATGGCCGCCGCACAAACCAGCTCGTTCTTCCAGGTTTTTTCGTTGGGAGCATGGGCCTGGTCCTCGTGCCCCGGCCCGAAACCAACACAGGGGATGCCATGCAGCCCCATAATCGCCACACCGTTAGTGGAGAAAGTCCACTTATCCACGAGCGGTTCCCGCTTAAAGAGCCCCCGGTAAGCTTCTAACAGAGTGAGGACAGCAGGATGATCACGCTCAACCAGCCAGGCCGGGAAATAGGCCTCCATGGGATAGACCAGTCCTTTATAGGAAGGGCGATCGTAGCTGTAAATTTCCACTACCGCGGCTGCGCTCTTAACTGCCGGCAAGTTATTAATCTGCTGTATTGCATCAGTCGCTGTTTCTCCCATGGTCAGCCGGCGATCAACCGAAATCGAGCAGCCATCGGCGACGGCGCAGCGGGAAGGGGAGCTGAAGAAAATTTCTGAGACGGTTAAAGAACCTTTTCCGAGGAAAAAGTGATCGGCCAGGTTCTCGTTCAACGCTCTAAGTTCGGTGAGGATCGGGGCCATCTTGTAGATAGCGTTGTCCCCCCGCTCAGGGGCAGAACCGTGACAGCTTAACCCGCGGGTGATGACCTTAATCTCCATCCGCCCTCTCTGTCCCAGGTAGATATTGCAGGAGGTCGGTTCGGTGAGCACCACAAATTCAGGCTTAATTTTGCTCTCATTGATGATGTACTGCCAGCAAAGACCGTCACAGTCTTCTTCCTGCACCGTACCAGTGACCAGCAAAGTATAATCGCCGGTAAGGTCTAAATCCCTGATTAATTTTCCGGCATAGACCATACCGGCCATGCCACCCAGCTGGTCGGAGGCTCCGCGCCCAATAATCACTTCGTCATCCTCATATCCTGTATGGGGATCGTAATCCCAGAGGTGCGGGTCACCTACTCCGACGCTGTCGATATGCGCGTCCATGGCCACCAGGTGCTTGCCATGGCCGATCCAGCCCAGGATATTGCCCATCGGATCTATTTCGATCCGGTCAAAACCGGTAACTACCATCTCTTCTTTAATCCTGGCAACTCTGCCTTCCTCCCGGCCGCTTTCAGCCGGAATCGCTATCAGATCCCTTAAAAACCGGGTAAGCTCCTTTTTATGTGCTTCCGCTCCGGCGAGAACCTTCTTATAATCTGGAATCATAAATTTTAATCTCCCCTTTCGCAGCCTTAATGATCAGGTAACGCCGGCTTTATCCCTCAGCCTTTTGATTAAAATGTTGCACTTACTTATAACCGAATCCGCTTCGACCGTTTTCAGGCTGAGCCCTTCCATCAGGATCTGTCCGTCTACCATGGTCACCTGCACATCGGAGCTGTGCAGGGAATAAACCACAAGCGAATAGGGATCAGCGGTACTCACCGGATTAGCGTGGATACCGTCCAGAGCAACCAGCGCAAGATCGGCTTTCTTACCCACTTCGATTGAACCGATCTCCTTCTCCAGACCCATTGTTTCAGCTCCGCCCATGGTCGCCATTCTGAAAACCTCCCGCGCGGTCATGACTACCGGCCCATGCAGCGGCTTTTGAATCAGCGCCGCCAACCTCATTTCCAGAAATAGATCAAGATTGTTGTTACAGGGCGCCCCGTCAGATCCGAGCGAAACAGAAATACCCTTTTCCAGCATACGGGGGATCGGTGCAATGCCTGAAGCAAGCTTGATGTTGCTGCCCGGGCAGTGAACCACCTTAACCTGCTTTGCTTCAAGAATGTCAAACTCCGCCTCATCAATCCAGATGCAGTGAGCCAGGATCAGCTCCGGTGTTGCCAGACCTAAGTGATCGAGGTAGAGGATGTTTTTCATGCCGGTGATCTTTTCCACCAGTGCTACCTCCGACCTGTTTTCAGAAGCATGGGTATGGATTTTTACCCCGTGTTTTTCGCTTAAGTTTGCCACTTCGCGCAGCAGGGTTTCACTGCAGGAGAGAACAAAGCGGGGAGTGAAGGCATAGCTGATCCGTCCGTTTTCGCGCCCGTTCCATTTTTCCAGAAGTTCGACACTGCGGTTAAGCGAGTGCTCGGTGCTTTCCTGAAGGGTGGAGGGAATCTCTTCGCCCGCGTCCATCATCGCCTTGCCGCAAATAGCCCTGATCCCGCTTTCCCTAATCGCCTCGAAAGCCGATTCCGTATGGTAGACTGTCTCCATATCGACAATGGCGGTAGTGCCGCCCATGATCAATTCACCCAGACCGAGGAGGGCTGAATAGTAGACCGTCTCTTCGTCGTGGGCTCCCTCCAGCGGCCAGATCCGCTCTTTCAGCCAGGCCAGCAATTCCAGATCATCGGCCTGCCCGCGAAAGATAGCCTGGGGAAGGTGAACGTGGGTCTGAATAAGTCCCGGGATCAGCATCATACCCCGGCCCTCGATGACCCGGTCAGCCGCGGGTTGATCCAGCCCGAGATAAGTTATTCTGTCATCTTCAACTAGCACATTACCCTCAAATACCGTGTAAAGCTGATCCATGGTTACGATCAGAGGATCTTTGATCAGGGTTTTCAGATTATTCGCCTCTTTTACATCCGTCTTTTTTATTTTCACTGCCAAGCGATTTGGCGACTGCCTTAAATATATGCTGATAACCGGTACAGCGGCAGAAATGACCGGACAACTCCTGCTTAATTTCCTGATCAGTGAAGCTCCTGTCGCTGGCGTGCAGGGCTGTGGCTGTAATGATTAAACCGGGGGTGCAGAATCCGCACTGTATGGCCCCCTCGTCAACAAAAGCCTGCTGGACAGCTGATAGCTCGCCGTCCCTGGCGACGCCCTCGATCGTCAAGATATCGCTGCCGTCCGCCCAGACGCCTAAGTAAAGACAGGAGTTGATCGGGGTCCCATCAATTAGGACAGTGCAGGCACCGCATTCCCCAACTCCGCAGCCCTCTTTGGTTCCGGTCAGTTGCAGCCGCTCCCGTAATACTTCCAGCAGGGTTTCACCGGCATTAATTTCTAGTTCCTTTAACTTACCGTTAACGGTTAAGCTGATTTTATTAAGCATTTGTCTCCCCTCCGGCCCGGATAAACGCAGTATGCAAAGCGCGGCTGCTTAACTCCGCGATCAGGTGTTCCCGGTATTCTTTCGAAGCCCGATGTGAGTCCCTGGCGCTGGCTGAAGCTACCGCCAGTTTCCCGAACTCCAGTAATGTATCTTTTCCGGTTTCTTTTCCCTGGATGAAACTCTCCGCTACGGGGCAGCGCAGGGGTGTGGGGCCGGCTACACCCAG
>JBFYYZ010000130.1:0-6546 GCA_041309745.1 Bacillota bacterium
AGTAGTAGGAGTGATTGATCTTATCATGAAAACCGCCGGCCCCGTAGATTGGTACGTAAGAATCACGCGGTAGGCGTACCACAGCGATCTGGTTGGTATCAAAATTAATAGAAATTACAGCTTGCATATCAGGCCGAAAAAGGTCCTGGCCTAAGTTTTCCCTGTTCCAACCGCGGTCAAAGCCGAGCAGCCCAATATTCAAAATGTGCTCTGAAAACTCTTCACTAATATCGTATTTTTCCTCAAAAATAACCTCATCAAGCAGAATACGCTGTGGTTCCCGGATTTGATTAAAAAAGGCTAATACATAAGTGCCCGAGATTGCCAGGAGTAAAACCAGCACGGCAGCAATAACCAGCATGGCCTTTTTTGTGGTGCTCAGCTTATGCTTCTCTTTGACTGACTGTTTGCTATCTTCACCAGTTTTTGTTGAGCGCTCTACCTGTTTCCGATCATCCATCTGACTGTCGCCTTCTTTTTCCTTAATTACCTCATTTTAGTCCGATTATAACATATCAAGTTGTTCTGTTATCCTGCTGCCGCTTAAATAACTCTGATCGCTCCAGAGATAGTCCCAGAGGCCGAAACGGCCAACCGGGAAAATACCGAGTTGACGGATAAAATCCAAAACATGATCTCTTCTTCTGGTCATCCCCAGATCGAAAACAACATTGGCATAGGGCAGAATGCGGTAATCAGTGACTTTAACTGCACTGCGGGGAGCCAGCTTCATGGTCTCGGCAGCTGCAATTACATGTTCAACCAGGCCTTCAGGTGAAACCGGCAGCGCCCGGTGACGCGAATAAAAGATTTCAAACTGCAGGGAGCTGTGGCCAGTTGGGGCATTATCCGATGCTTTACGATACGGGGCATGGACACGGGATGGAAAAATATCGCGATCATAAATATAGAACCAGAGATGATCCCCTGCTTGAGGAAGATCGAAACCGAGCGAAATCAGGGCTACTGAGGTTGCCCAAAGCGATTCTGCTGCCTCACGCACAGATGTCGGGACAGAATCCATCATTAAAATTAACTCGGGCAGCGGTGCACTGTTGACCAGCAGTTGATAGTATTCGCGCTTGCCGCTAGCCAGTTCCACGTAGCGTTTATGTGGGTCAACTTTTACTATCTTGCTGTTTAGCTGCAGATCAAGCCCGTGAATCAACGGATCTAAAAATGCGCGAAACCCTCCCCGGCGGGGATAGAGCATCTCCTGTAAATAGTATGTTTGAGGGGTTTGATCACTCATTGCTCCTAAAAGCAGCTCGTCAAGCGAAGGTCGGTAAAGCCTGTTTCCCACCCATTCTGTGCTTAAGTTTTCTGCTTTCACGGTCCAGTATTTTTCTGTGTAACCTGCTGGATAGCGTCCGGCGATTACCTTTCCGAATTGCTGATCGAGCCACTGACGATAATGATCGTGTGCTGCAGTTTGCGCCGGACGTTCCACAAATGATTTAATCGCCTTAACCTTATCAGCGACCGGCAGAGGGTAAAGATTGTTCTGAACCGGGTGCTTCAGCCAGCAGCCCTGCTCATAGTTATATGGTTCAGGCTTATGGGTCAAATAATCAGTCTGCTTAATCAGCGTTCTGAACAGGTCGTTACTGCTGAAGGCAAAATGAACACCGCTGTCAAAACGAAAACCCTTAACCCTAAAGTGATCGAGTAAACCACCCCAGCGATCACCTGCCTCGAATACTTTAACTTCTTGACCGGCCTGCCTGGCATGGTATGCTGCCGCCAGTCCGGCTACCCCGGCGCCAATTACAGCTAACTCAGCCATCCTGGCTTAACCTCCCGGTCAGTTTTTCGTTTACCCCTTTTGCTGCTTCACTGTTGAATAAGGTAGGAATAGTCAGGAGTAAGATCCTGAAATCAAGAAAAATCGAATAATCAGTTACATAATAAAGATCGTAACGCAGCTTGTCATGAGTGTTTGTTGCGTAGTAGCCGGCAACCTGAGCCAGTCCGGTAATTCCCGGTTTAACGAGATGGCGCAGCTCGTAATCAGGCATCTGCTCATTGAATTGTTTTACAAAGAATGGACGCTCCGGCCGGGGACCGACAATACTTAGATCACCACGCAGAACATTAAAAAGCTGGGGTAGTTCGTCCAGTCTGGTTTTTCTTAAGAACCGGCCGACTGTGGTTACGCGGTCATCCTCCTCAGTCGCAAAAATCGGGCCGCTTTCATCTTCAGCCTCAGCTATCATGCTGCGCAGCTTATAGAGGGTAAAAGGGCGGCCACGCAAACCCACCCGCTCCTGGGTAAAGATAACCGGGCCGGGTGAAGTTATTCTGACGACAATAGCAAGTGGAATTATGACCACAAGAGCAGGTACTGCCATGAGCAGGGTTACTGAAAGATCCACCAGGCGCTTGAAAAAAAGCTGGGGAAAACTGAGTCGCATCTCGCGACATTCGATAACCGGCGTATCGTGAAGCTGGGTCATCGTGGCCCGGGTGAGGATTATCTCGTATAATTCGGGAATAATGTATACTTCCCGGTCCCGGTTAAAGCTCGACCGGATGATCCTGCTTTTCAAATCGAGATCAAGATTGCCGGCAATCATCACCGCATCAACCTCTTCAAGACTTTGCGAAAGATAATCCAGATCTTGCGGATCAAGAATTTTTGCAATGGTAAAAAGGCCGCGGGGCATCTGCTTCAGTTTCTCGAGAGCCAGATCAGCATCTTCTCCGCAGCCGATTAGCAAAAGTCGCTTCTGACCCTGGATCCAGTATTCAAGACGCCAGTAGAGGATGCGCCAGCCGAGCAGCAGCAATAGCTGGATGAGAGTAGCAGCAACAAAAACAGTACGCTGGAATAAAAAAGCCCTGGTCATGAAAGCAAAAAGAATGCTGAAGAGAGCCAGGCCGACCACACCGGTGAGCAGCGCCCGGAAAACCACCATGAAATCGCTGCGCTGATGGCCGTAAAGGCCAAGGCTGTTGAACAAGAGAACGGTAAAGACCGAAATTGAGGGTAGAAGTAGTAAAAGTGGGCCAACCTGGTAACCCTGTAGCTCGCTGCCGGTGAACATGAAGCTTAAATAAAGCCCCAAATTGACCAGCGATAGATCAACCAGGCCAATCAGCCACTTCGGCAGTGAAATAGATTTCTGTAAATAGCCGTTGTTATAGTCGGACATCAATCTGCGCTCCACTGCGATTTATCGAATTATTTTCTGTTATATTTTTCTTTAACGCCCGGTTCAATTCCTGTCGCAACAGCTTAACCATACAACAACTAAACTGGGTTAGCAATAACTTCAACCGTTACGTCATAATCTTAAAGCAGTTTGTATTTGCTGTAACCGGGTTTAAAAGGATGGTAACGGCGAAACCCGTAAAATATCTGCAAAATGTTGCCTAAGTATACCATGTAAAAGTACCATCTTTTTTTTATGCCTTTCCAGGCAGCAATAATGAAGTTAGTCAGTAACGGCAATGGTGCCCAAATTAGATACAATAAAGGAGTTGCAACCAATCCGGCAATAACAACAAAAGGATAGGGATATGTTTTTATAAAAAACCGTAATCCCCCTTCCCTGATTCGAGCCGCTACAACCTGGCCAGTACCGTAAAGATTTTTCCCTTTCCAGGCTGGCATAAAGTTGATCATTAATCTGTCCTGAATACTTAAACCAGGAGTGACGTGTTCTACCATCTGCAAATCAAGGGCCCTGACTGCCTTGCCCTTTGCAGTAATTCGGCTAAGCAAATCTATCTCTTCCAGTTGATTAAGAGCAGGGTTCCAATTACCGGCCTTTAATACCTCTTCTCTTTGGTAGAGGACTGCACCACCGTGGTAACGAGCTTCTTTTCCCCAACATTCGACCGGACCGGCCTCATTTTTCGCGAAAACTACGTTGTTGAGGTATCCAGTTGTTTTACCTTCAGCATCTACGAACCGATTAACAGTGTGGCCAAAAAAACCTACCGTGGAAAGAGGTACTTCAGCTTCTTTTTGCTGTAACAGCTCTATAAATTCACCAAATTGTTTATTTAAAACCATATCTCCATCCAGGTAGAGAATCCAGCGCCCTCTTGCCTCCAGCGTCCCCACGTAGCGCCCTGTGCCCGGGGCAAAAACAGAATAGTCGTCAAGAACAAAAACGTTTGCTCCGGCATGCAGGGCAATATCGGCACTGCCATCACTCGATCCAGAATCGATGTATAGCCATTCTATATCGCTGCCTGAGGGAAGAGAGTCAAAGAGCTGCGGTAAGTTTTTTGCTTCGTTTTTACCGATAACCACCACTGAAAGCCAGTTTTCTCTATTGCCTTTTTCCTGCAGTTCTTTGGTTGAGATACCCTTATTAACGATTTGCTTAACGTATTCATAACGCTGATTCCAGGTGTTTTCCAAAGCAAAGCGAATGTACTGCTCCTGGTTATCAGCTCGTTCTTGATTAGCCTGATCAAGGACATCAAGAAAAGTATCGTGATCATGGTAAAAATGAATCGGCCCTTTCATATAAGACAGCTCACGCAGCGGCGGCGCAACCACCGGCAGGCCGCAGGCCAGATACTCATAGTATTTAATTGGGTTTACCGCTTCAGTCAGGTCATTCAAATAGAATGGGATGATGCCGATATCGCTATGCTGCAGGTAGGAGATGGCCTCGTTTTGTTTTTTTGGTCCCAGCCAGCTGAAGTTATACTCCTGCTGCAGTTTGTTGATTCGCGGCACCAAAGTCTTTTCGGTAATCGGCCCGATGATCAGAAAATGAAACTTTTTGCTGCTTTTTACCGCCTGCGCTATAGTTTCAAGATCAAAACGGGTATCGATTGTTCCAAGATATACAGCTACCGGAAGGCTTGTATCGGGAAAATCTGAAGGCCGGGGCAGTTTTGGCTGCAAGAAGTTGTCGCTTACACCGTTGGGCAGGTAGTAAACATCGTGCCTGCGCACCTGGCGCACCCATTCGTACAAGGACTGCGAAGTAGCCATTACAAAATCTACCCGTCTGATCAGCTCTCTCTGCAATATCACACTGCTCGGGGGGATGCGCTTAAACTGGTCGAGACGGTCAGCAACCCTGTAACAACTGAGGCGGTGCGGAATCAGATCGAGCAGGCTGTAGGCCACCGGTCCGGCGCACCAGAGCAGATCCACCTGGTCAAAGCCAAAGGTGTGTAGGCTCTTTTTCAGCGGTGGCAGGCAAAAGCGGTACTGGTTGCGACCAACCATCAGTGCACGCAGCAGCGGCATATTATAGTAAAAGGCAAGAGTGAAAGGCACCTTCCACTTGATACCCTGAAGATCGCGTTCCCCTTCCTTCCAGACCCTGAAGCGGTGGCGGTTAAGGGCATCAGGCTTGAAGATATGCAGTGGGCTGACCGCCGGCCCCAGCCAGCAACAATCGTGTCCGTCCTGCTGATAGAGGCGGATATAATGATGCGAGCCAAGTGGGTCGGGCCGATCCAGGTTGTGCGATTCGGCAAAGAGCACTTTCATATCTCTATTGATCTCCTGTTTTACTGGCAATCGGGCCACAACTTACCAAGCTCGATCCGCAGTCCTTCGAAATTCTGATGCTCAAGCAGTTCATGATCAATGCCAAAAGCAACAAGGCTGTACAGCCCATCCTTTAGCTGGTAACACTCCATGGTTTTATCTTCCGGATCAACAATCCAGTAATGAAGCACTTTCGACTTTTGGTAAAGCTGCAGTTTCTGTAATCGGTCCTTGCTGCGGTTAAAGGGAGAGAGAACTTCAACCACCAACTGTGGCGCGCCGTTAATGTAAGATTCGTTGATCAGTGCTTTTTGCCCTCCGGCCAGATAGAAGAGGTCCGGCTGCACCACTGTATATTGATCAAGTTTAACATCCAATGGAGCAATAAAAAGTTCACCATCAGCATCAACAGTTTTAAAATACTCTTTCAACACCTCTGACAATGTTAAAATGATTCGTTGGTGACTGACATTGGGGGAAGGATCCCTGACCAGTACTCCATCCAGCACCTCTAAACGGTAACCCGGATCCCAGGGAATCCTACTGTAGCTTTCGAAGTTAACTATTTCTTTTTCGACATTGTTGCCTGCCAGTGTCAACAGCACCTGATTCAAGTTATAGCGGTATTGTTTGTTTCCGATTTCAACAAAAGGAATTTTCTTGTCCCGCGTATAGCGCCAGATCGTATCCACTGAAAGATCGAGTTCCTCAGCTAACCGATGGGCAGTAATCAATTCTTTGCTCTTCAGCACAATACCACCTCCTTCTTTTACATCAATTAGAGCATTCAAACAAGCTATTGTCAACTATTATTAACCGTTGTAATTAATTATATTGCTTTCTGCTTTTGTTTGGTTAACCAATAAGTTTAAGATCGTCGTTTTCTACTTAGTCACGCTTATGGATTAGTCGTGTAACTAGCTTTGGTAATTCCTGCAGAGAAACTTTTTCATAGCGCAGGACAACCATGGCTAACCCGGCAGCAGTAATTAAAGTGATCAAAATTTTAAGCAACAGGTTTATGACTACTCCGGGACCAAACAAGGCAATTAAATAAATAATAAAAACTGCCAGCAAAG
>JBFYYZ010000131.1:0-10802 GCA_041309745.1 Bacillota bacterium
GCGGGTACCGGATTTACTTTTACTTCAGCTTTTTCATCACCCAGTTCAAATACCTCTGGGCAGATGTCTTCACAGATACCGCATGCGCTGCAATCGTCGTTTACTTTAACCTCCATGCTGACGCCTCCTTCAAAAATATAGTGGTTATTTTCACCAGATCATTAATTCGCTAAGGAATCTGCTTTCCCTCTTTTTTGTCGATATTTTTTCTCGCAGACAGCTTTTTGTTTAGGATTGAAAGTGGCTGCGTCAATTATTATGCCACTTAAGATCTGAGAAAACTGGATTTTATTATGGTCACCACCAGCAGATTTTGTGAATTAATGATGAGAAAATTGTCAAATAAGGGTTCGTCCTGTGGATAACCCTGTGGATTCTGTTAGTAGAACAGGTATTTGCCTCTGAAAAAGCTCAATTTGTAGGGAAATAAATATTTTGGTTACTCATAAGGTTAACATAACTCAAAAACATAATTGATGATTATTGTCATCCAAAAAATTTGATTTGCTAATAAGAGGAAAAAGTGTTATTAATAAAATTAGTAACTATGGGAGGTGTTTAACGGTGCGTATTTCCCTTGTGATTATTGCAACCATGCTTCTGTCGTTATTATTGCTGGCAGGCTGCGGCGGCGGTGGCTGATATGTTTAAACGGGAAGCCGGTTCGGCTTCCATAGTAGCAGGCATGGCAAACTAATCATTGGATAAATCTGACCGGAGAGCGAAAAAAGAAAATTGCTCTCCTTTTTTATGCCTGATTAAAGGATTTGCAGCTGATCACTGTAGGTAGTTAGCTGTTCAAGGTTATCGGACTCGACAACAAAGGTGTCTTCAATCCCGACAGTGCCTGCTCCCGGAAAAATAAATTTTGGCTCCAGGGCGAAAACCATCCCTTTTTGGAGCTCTGTTTTAAAGCCGCGGGCAATGATCGGCAACTCGTCAAGCTCAATGCCCACACCATGCCCCACAAAGCTAACCGGCTCCGGGCAGCCCATGAAATGCTGTTCCAACCCTGCCTGCTCGGCCATGGCAAAGGCCAGATCATAAAGAGCGCTGCCGCATAGACCCGCTTTACCCCTTTCGGCCAGGGTTTTCTTAATTTCTACCGCTAACGCATAGGCCTCTTGCAGCTTTGCGGCGGGGCTGCCAAGGCAGAAAATCCGGGTCTGATCGACCATGTAGCCACCAATCACTGTAACAAAATCGATGAGAATCGGCTCATATTTACTGATCTTCTTGGTCCCGGCGCCCTGCGGGTATGAGGGATTGAGGCCTGAGCCGCCGGTGGGGCCGTCAAAAAAACTGACCGCTGCGGCATTATCCCCGCTCATTACATGGCCAAAGTAGAGCTCCTGGTTGAATCCTCTCATCCTTACGGCGCCCTGGTGGCCATGACGGCGGGCTTGCATCTCAAGTTGTCCGGCCAGTTCAACCTCACTTATGCCGGGCCTGATAATCTCTTTGGCGTAATCGAGGACCAGTTTCCCAACCGCTGCAGCCTGCCGCATCAGGTTAATCTCATAGACTGATTTGACAGCGCGGATCTGGCGGATTATCCCTGACAGGTCCACAAGCTGATAATTTTCAAAGGTTTTTTGATAGCGGAAATAGAGGGCTGCTGGTAAAACATCTGCTTCGATCCCGATCGCAGAATTTTCCGGAATCTGGCTGGTTACCAGTTCTATTAGCTGCTCTGTTCCGCTATAGGCGATGATCTGTTTCAGAGCGCTCTCCGATTTAGCCCGGCTGAGTGATTTTTTAACCATTAGAGTTGGCTCGCCTGACTCCGGTATAAAGAGATGACCGTTTTGACCGGTGCCACTAAAGTAAAAGAGGTCGGCTCGCTGGATAATCAGGGCTCCGGCCATTGATTTTTGTTGCATCGCATCCTGCAGTCTGCCGATTCTTTGCTGCAGTTCTTCAGCTGAAGCATATCTTTCCATCAGCAATCAACTCCTCTAAAGGGTTGTTTATAAGAAATAAATAGAGCCTTCCATTCAATCATACCACATCGATAGCGGTATGCTAAAAGGAAGGCTCTTTGCTTTAGTTCCGGTTCAAGCAGAACAAGAACTGTTAGGCTAGTTCAAACAGCCCGGCAGCCCCCATGCCGCCACCGATACACATTGAAACAACGCCGAATTTGGAGCCGCGGCGTTTCATTTCGTGCAGCAGGGTAGTGGTCAGTTTTGCACCGGTGCAGCCAAGCGGGTGACCCAGGGCAATAGCGCCACCATTGACATTGACCTTAGCCGGATCCAGACTCAGCTCGCGCACACAGTAAAGAGCCTGCGAGGCGAAAGCCTCATTTAACTCGAACAGATCGATGTCCTCAATCTTCATCCCGGTTAATTTCATTAATTTCGGAATGGCATAAGCCGGACCAACCCCCATGATTTCCGGAGGGCAGCCGGCCACGGCAAAGCCGCGGAAAATGGCCAGTGGCTTTAAGCCGAGCTTGGCAGCCTTTTCGGCGGACATCACCACTGAGGCGGCGGCTCCGTCGCTGGTCTGCGAGGAGTTCCCGGCAGTAACACTGCCTTTTACGTGAAAAGCGGGGCGCAATTTAGACAGCGCTTCTACAGTCGTTTCGGGGCGTACCCCTTCATCGGTGTCGAAAATAAACTCTTTTTCGACAACCTTGTTATCCGGCCCAACGAAGCGGTCAACGACGGTCAGCGGTACAATTTCTTCTTTGAACTTTCCGTCCTTAATCGCTGCAGCTGCTTTCTTGTGGCTTTCATAGCCAAACTTATCCTGATCTTCTCTGGAAACGTTAAAGCGCTGGGCGACGTTTTCAGCAGTGAGGCCCATTGGAGTGTAGGTTTCAATCAGCGTGTCAACCAGTTCCGGGCTGGGGGCAAGTTTATTGCCGCCCATCGGCACGATGCTCATGCTTTCCACGCCGCCGCCGATCATCACTTCGGCAAATCCACACATGATCCGCTCAGAAGCAAGGGCGATGGCCTGCAAGCCGGAGGAGCAAAACCGGTTGACGGTCTGACCCGGGACGCTGTCTGGCAGTCCGGCTTGCAACGCCACGATCCGGCCCAGGTTCATACCCTGCTCGGCTTCCGGGAAAGAGCAGCCGAGGATTACATCTTCAATTTCAGCTAAATCCAGGCCTTTGGCTCGGGTAATTGCTTCTTTTACGGCAACTGATCCCATATATTCGGGACGGGTTTTTTTAAGTATACCCCGGGGAGCCCGGCCGATTGCTGTTCGCACACTGGATACTATAACAGCTTCTTTCATACTGGTTACCTCCTCCTTTAATTCCGTAAAGGCTTGCCGGTAGTGAGAATAGCGGTAATGCGCTCGTGAGTTTTTTCTTCATGACACAGGCGCAGGAATGCTTCTCTCTCAATGTCGAGCAGGTACTGCTCGCTGACAAGCGTATCGGGTTTTACATTGCCGCCGCAGAGCACATATGCGATCTCATTGGCGATCTTCATGTCATGCTCACTGATGTAACCGCCCCAGAGCATATTCTGTAATCCGGCCTTAAACGCAGCGAGGCCGTATTCACCGATTACCTTGATCGGCTTTGGCCGCGGGGGCTCGTAGCCTCCCAGGACCAGGGCCAGCACAGTTTGCTTGGCATCATGGAGCAAGTAGTCAAGGTTTACGGTTACCTTATCGGTTTTACGCAGGAAGCCCAGTTCCTGGGCATGCCTTGCGCTCGATGAAACGGTGGCCATAGCGATTGCTTCAAAAGCCTTCTGGACGTAAGGCAGCAGGTCTACCTTGGTATCGTCACGCAGACCCTCGGTGAAGCGAATCAACAGCTCCTTATTGCCGCCCCAGCCCGGGATAAGGCCAACACCCATTTCAACCTGGCCCATGAAAGTATCCGCAGCGGCCTGGATCCGGTCGCAGTGTAGCACGATTTCCATTCCGCCGCCAAGGGTCATCTGGAAGGGGGCGCCAACTACGGGAATACGGGAGTACTTTACTTTCATCAGGGCATCCTGCCCCGATTTGACGGCGGTGTTGATCATTTCAAATTCGCCGCCCTGGGCGGCCATCATGATCAGGGCTACGTTGGCGCCGACGCAGAAGTTACCGGCCTGGTTACCGATCACCATCCCGACAAAGTTCTTTTCGGCCTCTTCAATGGCTTGGTGGATTAATTCGACAAACATCGGGCTGACAGCCTGGCGGGGGCTGTGCATCTCAAGGCAGCAGACTCCGTCGCCCATATCGATCAGGCTGCCGTCGTCATTGCCTAACACCAGCTTGCCCTGTTTCTTCAGGGCCGGTAAACTGATAATTTCAGCGCTGACCGGGACCGGTTTAAAGCTCTTCGAGGCGAAGTCGTAGTATGTGAGGGTTCCCTTTTCATCTTCCTTGTAGAAGCTGTCAAAGCCCTTGGCCAGCATCTCTTCCACGTTGGCCGGGATTTTCAGCCCTTCGGCTTTCATCTTCTCGACGCTCTCTTTTACGCCTACGGCGTCCCAGCTTTCAAAGGGGCCGAGCTTCCAGTTAAAGCCCCAGCGCATCGCCCGGTCGACATTGAAGATATCGTCAGCGATTTCGGGGATCAGGGAGGCACTATAAACCAGGAAGTTTTTGGTCAGCTCCCAGGCAAAGTGACCGGCTTTTTCATCGGCTTCGACTAGCATCTTGAAACCTTCCGCCAGCTCGGCGTTTTTGGTTTTGCCAAGAATATCGAAGCGTGCTTTTTCCTGCGGCCGGTATTCCATGGTGTTGTAGTCAAGAGCCATGATCTGCTTGCCGCTTTCATCTTTGACTTTCTTGTAGAAACCCTGCTTGGTTTTATCGCCGAGCATCTTATTGTCGATCATCTTTTGCAGGAATGGCGGCAGGTCAAAGACTTCTTTTTCCGCGGGATCGTTTGACTTATCATACACAGTCCGGGCAACATGGCAGAAGGTATCGAGTCCGACCATGTCCAAGGTGCGGAAAGAAGCGCTCTTCGGGTGTCCCATCGGCGGGCCGGTGATAACATCAACTTCCTCGATGGTCATTTTTTCTTTTTCCATCAGTTTCATCGTGTAAGCCATGGCGTAGGTGCCGATTCGGTTAGCAATAAAGTTGGGAGTATCCTTGGCAAAAACCACGCCCTTGCCGAGGACTTTCTCACAGAAGCGGTGCATGTAGGTGAGCACTTCATCAGTTGTTTCTTTACAGGGGATGATTTCAAGCAGTTTCATCCAGCGGGGAGGGTTGAAGAAGTGGGTTCCCAGGAAATGCTTGCGGAACTCCGCTGAATTATCACTGACCATCTCGTTGATTGAAAGGCCGGAAGTGTTTGAAGAAACTATGGTTCCGGGGGTCCAGTTAGCTTCAACCTGCTTGAAAACCTTTTTCTTGATGTCCATATTTTCGACAATAACTTCAATAATCCAATCGACATCTTTGAGTTTAACCATATCATCTTCAAAGTTGCCGGGGGTGACCAGGTCAATATTTGAGTCGCGGTAAAGCGGTTTTTGCGTGTTCTTAAGCAGGTCCTGTTTCCCCATGTTGGAGAGTCGGTTGCGAACTTCCGGGCTTTCTAAGGTTAAACCTTTCTTCTCTTCTTCCGGAGTCAGCTCACGGGGTACGATATCGAGCAGATAGGTGGGGATGCCTACGTTGGCCAGATGGGCGGCTATTGTAGCCCCCATTACTCCGGCTCCGAGTACGGCTGCCTTTCGGATTTCTTTCAAGGCCATTAAAATACCTCCTTGTTTCGTATAGTTCAATTTCCGGTTCAAGCTACTATAAAAGATTGTTAAAGCTAGTGCAGGCCCTCAGACAGCAGGTTGTAGACCGGTTTACTCAATGCCGTCAAATCGTACGGCTTACCGGACATGACCCAGCAGGTAACTACTTCATCGATAGCGCCAAAAACAACCTTACGGGCTGTTTTCGGATCGATGCCTTTCCTGTAAAGGCTCTGCTCTTTTCCTTCCGCAACCACCTCCTCAATTAATTGAAAGTAAATTTTCAGCGGCTTGGAGATCCCCTGGTTAATAGTTTTGTCAATCTGCCTTAACTCGATCTGGGTGACCCTGGCCTGGTCGGGCCGATTGGCCAGTGTGGTCAGGTGGTAAGAGATGATTCGGTAGAGTTTTTCGTTGGCATCCTGACAGAGGGTTAGCTCGCTGCTCAAATCCTCGACGAAACGCTGCATCAGATCCTGAAAGAGGGAGATCAGAATATCTTCTTTGTTTTCGAAGTAGATATAGACTGTGCCGTCGGCAACGCCTGCCTCGCGGGCAATATCGGCGACACGGGTCCGGTGGTAGCCGGTCTGGGCGAAAGATTTGACTGCTGCGTCTAAGAGTACCTGGTATTTTTCGCCTTTCCGCTTTGCCACGATAACCCTCCCGCAAAATGAATGAAGCATCATTCGCTGTTTTGCTATTGTATACTATTTTGAGATAATAATCAAGATTTATCGCAATTATTGAGAAAATATTTTGCTCTTTCACCCCCAAAATTTTTGCGGGCAGACTTTTTCTTTGCAGGTTGTCTCCTCATTTTTTCTGTGATAATATGTACTTGCTTAGTAACGCCTGATCATAAGGCGTTTTTATTATTGAGAAGCTGATTATTTACATCCACAGCCGGAAAAGCTGGTTTGGAGCGCAAGGAGAGATAAATATGCTGAAAAATGTTGAAAAAATGGACAACAACAGGGTCAAACTGGAGATAGAAGTTGCCGCTCCTGATCTTGATACCGCCCTGGCCAAGGCCTATAGACAGGTAGTGAAAAAAATCAACCTGCCGGGGTTTCGCAAAGGAAAAGTGCCCCGCCGGATACTCGAATCCCGCTTCGGCTCTGAAATTTTACATGAGGATGCCCTGGAACTGCTGGTCCCCGATGCTTATGAAGCGGCTCTGGAAGAAGCGGAACTTGATCCGATCAACAACCCGGAATTCGAGCTGATTCAGATTGAAGAGAGCAAGCCACTAATCTTTCATGCGGTCATTGAGGTTTTGCCTCCGGTGGAACTAGGTGAATACCACGGGCTGGATGTTGAGCAGGAAAAAGTGGAAGTCGACGATATCCAGATCGATCATCACCTCTATATGCTGCGTGAGCAAAATGCCAGACTCGTTCCGCGTGAAGAAGGCACGGTCAAGGAAGGGGATCTGTTGCAGATCGATTTCAAGGGCTACGTTGACGGAGAACTTTTTGAGGGCGGCGAAGCCGAAGATTACTCTCTTGAAATTGGTTCCCGCTCCTTTATTCCCGGCTTTGAAGATCAGCTGATCGGCGCAGCCCAGGATGAGGAGAAGGAGATAAAAGTAACCTTCCCTGAAAATTACCGCAAAGAGGATATCGCCGGTAAAGAGGCGACCTTTAAAGTGGTAGTAAAACAGATAAAAGAGAAGCAGCTGCCTGAACTGGATGATGAGTTTGTCAAAGAGGTCAGCGAATTCGAGACCCTGGAAGAGATGAAAATGGATTTAAAGGAAAAATTGCTAAAAAAATGCCGAAGATCAATCAAAGGTGAAGCTCGAAGAAGATTTGATCGAGAAAGTTTCCGCCGCGGCTAAAGTTGAGCCACCTAAAATATTGGTTGACCGTCAGATTGACAGGATGGTCGGTGACTTGGAAAATTATCTTCGTTACCAGGGTATGGGGCTGGATCAATTTTTAGAGCTTTCAGGCAAAGATAAAGATGAGGTCCGCGAGGAGCGGCGGGAGGAAGCTGAAAAACGGGCCAAGGCCAATCTGGTGCTTGATGCAATCGCTAAAAAAGAAGGAATCACCGCTGATGATAACGAACTTAAGGAAAAAATAGAAGAAATTGCTACAACTTACAATGATGATCCGGAAAGAATCAGGGATCTGCTGGAAAAACAGGGGCGTATTCCGGTCATGAAAGAAGAAATCCGGATCCGCAAAGTAATCGACCTGATCGTTTCAGAGGCCAAAATCAGGATGGTCAAAGCAAAAGCAAAGAAGGAAGAAACCAAAGATCCCGATAAGAAAGCTAAGAGCAGCGCTAAGAGCAAGAAGCCTGCTGCTAAAAAGGAGATAAAGAGCGAACCCGCTGATGCTCCTGCAAAGGAAAGCAAAGAGTAGTATAATATAAGTGTAAAAGAAAATCAGTTTCGGGTTTAATAGTTACTAAAATACCTTAATCACAATCTATAATGATCAATTTAAGGAGGTCCGCCAAATGAGTGTTTTAGTCCCGATGGTTGTGGAACAAACAAGCCGTGGCGAAAGAGCCTACGATATATATTCGCGTTTGCTCAAAGACAGGATTATTTTTCTGGGCAGCGCGATCGATGATTATGTGGCCAACCTGATTGTGGCCCAGATGCTCTTTTTAGAGTCGGAAGATCCGAAAAAAGATATTAACCTTTATATTAATTCACCAGGCGGTTCGGTCCATGCCGGGATGGCTATCTACGATACAATGCATTATGTAAAACCAGCTATCTCGACGATCTGCGTCGGTTTGGCGGCCAGTTTCGGGGCAGTTTTGCTCTCTGCCGGTGATAAGGGTAAAAGGTTTTCGCTGCCCAACTCCAGGATCATGCTGCACCAGCCAGCCGGCGGGGCCCAGGGTCAGGCAGTTGATATTGAGATCCATGCCCGGGAAATCCTATTAATCAGGGAAAGGTTGAATAAAATCCTTTCCGACAAGACAGGACAGCCAGTTGAAACAATTGCTAAAGACACGGATCGGGATTTCTTCATGTCGGCCGAAGATGCCAGGAAGTACGGTCTGATCGACGAGATCCTGACTCAAAGAACTTAAAAATCGGAGACGAGGTGAAAGCTCCGGATGTTTAAATTTAACGACGAAAAAGGGCAGCTAAAGTGTTCGTTTTGTGGAAAAAACCAGGAACAGGTCCGCAAACTGGTGGCCGGTCCCGGGGTTTATATCTGCGACGAGTGTATTGAGCTGTGCAATGAGATCATCGAAGAAGAGATCGGTGACGAGCCTGAACTGGGGCGCCTTGAGCTTCCCAAACCCCAGGATATCAAAGAAGTGCTCGATCAGTATGTAATTGGCCAGGTTGAGGCTAAGAAAAGTCTTTCGGTAGCTGTTTATAATCATTACAAGCGGGTCAACGCCGGTCAGAAAGTGGACGATGTAGAGCTGCAGAAGAGTAACATCGTTCTGGTCGGACCGACCGGTGTCGGCAAAACCTTGCTGGCCCAGACCCTGGCCCGAATCCTTAACGTGCCTTTTGCTATTGCCGATGCTACATCTCTTACCGAAGCGGGTTACGTTGGCGAGGATGTGGAGAACATTCTGCTGAAGTTAATCCAGGCGGCCGATTACGATCTGGAAAAGGCGGAAAAAGGAATTGTCTACATTGACGAGATTGATAAGATAGCCCGCAAAACAGATAACCCTTCGATTACGCGTGATGTCTCTGGTGAAGGGGTTCAGCAGGCGCTGCTTAAAATTCTCGAAGGAACCGTAGCCAGCGTTCCTCCCCAGGGCGGACGGAAGCATCCCCACCAGGAATTCATGCAGATTGATACCACAGATATTCTTTTTATTTGTGGCGGAGCTTTTGACGGTTTGGAAAAAATTATTCAGGACCGGATCGGCAACAAGGGGATCGGCTTTGGCGCTGATGTGCTTTCACGCGATGATGGCAACCTGGGAGCAATTCTGAAGCAGGTACTGCCGCAGGATCTGCTAAAATTTGGTTTGATCCCTGAGTTTGTCGGCCGAATCCCGGTTATTGCTACTCTTGACCAGCTTGACGAAGATGCCTTCGTACGGATCTTAAAAGAGCCGCGCAACGCTCTGATTAAACAGTACCAGAAGATATTCGAACTCGACGGGGTTGCGCTGGAGTTTAAGGAAAACTGTCTGCAGGCGATAGCCGCAGAAGCGATGAAACGCCATACCGGCGCTCGAGGTTTAAGAGCGATCCTCGAGGAGACCCTGCTTGATGTGATGTTTGAATTGCCTTCACGCGACGATGTCGAGCGATGTGTGATTACCCAGGAAACCGTGGTCAACAAGGAGACGCCGATGCTGGCTACCCGGGATAAACGCAAAAAGAAAGAGGAAACAGCCTGATCACAGTAGATATTTAAGATGCAGTCACAGCACTTTAGTTAAAAGGATAATATAAACGGGAAGCGAATAATATTAAACTACAGCTTCCCGTTTTATTTTTTAGAAAGGTGGTTTAGTAATGACCGAACGCGAAAAATTACCGGTGCTTCCCTTAAGGGGTGTCCTGGTATTTCCGAATATGGTATTACATCTGGATGTAGGCAGGGAACGCTCGATTACTGCGATGGAGAAAGCAATGATGAAAGACAACCGCATCCTTTTGATCACCCAGAAGGATGCAAAAACAGACGACCCGCTTAGGGAAGATTTATTTAATGTCGGCACAGTTGCCAGCATCAAACAGATGATCAAACTGCCCGGAGGAACGATCCGGGTTTTAGTAGAAGGTTTGAACCGGGCAAAAATCCTGGAGCTCTATCCGGAGGAGAAGATCCTGGAAGCCGACCTTGAGCTGATCGATGATCCTTTAAGTAAAAATACCGAAATCGAAGCGCTAATGCGCACCGTGCTTTACCAGTTCGAACAGTATATTAAGATTAGTAGAAAAGTGCCGCCGGAAACCCTTTCAACAGTTGCTGATATGGAGGAACCAGGTCGTTTTGCCGATGTGATTGCCTCACACTTAAGCATGAAAATTCAGCAGAAGCAGGAGATGCTTGAGGCTCTGGATCCAAAAGAGCGGCTCGAAAAGCTGCACTCCATTCTGGGACGCGAAATGGAGATTTTAGAAATTGAACGTAAGATCAACCTGCGGGTGCGCAAACAGATGGAAAAAACTCAGAA
>JBFYYZ010000132.1:0-4520 GCA_041309745.1 Bacillota bacterium
CAAAGATGCTCCTGGCGGTCTCACTATCGAAATACCGCAAATCAAGGGAATTCTCTTTGATTAACTGATCAAGAACCTCTCCCTCGGGCATCGTGAGTTCTTCAGCAGCGGCTACGATAAAGCCCCATTCGGTATTAAAAGAGGGACTAAAAGCGCGGTAAGACAGGGCAAAGGGCATAATCTGTCTGATCGTATGATAGATCGCGCTGTGTGCTTCGATAAACGGCAGGCCATAGTCGCCGGCCTGCAGGGCAAATGATCCCTTAGCGGTTAGACGTTTGCCAATCAGCTCAAAGTACTGCCTGGTAAAGAGTTTCAAAGCCGGACCGGCTTCTACCGGTTCCGGAACGTCGCTGATAATCACATCAAAAAGCTGATCCGTCTCTTCTAAGTATTGACGGGCATCCATATATAATAATTCTACGCGGTTGTCATCAAAGCTGCCCCGGTGCCAGCTGGTTAACAGCTCCCGACAGATTTCAACCACTTCCTGATCCAGATCAACCATCACCAGTTTTTCGATTGAAGGGTATTTTAAGATCTCCCTTAAGGTTGCTCCTTCTCCGCCCCCGGTTACCAGTACGCGCCGAGGCTCCGGACAAACCAGCATAGCAGGATGAACCAGCGCCTCGTGATAAATATATTCGTCGTACTGCGATGACTGAATTTTTCCGTCGAGAATCAAAATTCGTCCAAACAGCTCTGTATCGCCAATTTCAACCTGCTGATATTTGGTGCGCATACTTTTCAAAAAGTTAATAACACCAAACATGTGGGCCGTTCCGGGTGAAGTATGTTCAATAAACCACTTGTGTTCCTCTGAAGGCATCGACTATACTCCCCTGGCAGCAAATTACTAATAGTTCGCCGCCGTTTTATGTTTAAGGTCAACATCAAAGATGCCGCGCTTAATTTCCCGGGCTGACATGTTCTGGGCTGAAAATGCTTGTTTCAAATAGTTGCAGGACACCCATGGATTAACGGTTTGACCACAGGTGAAAACGTCGACTGCCGCGTAGCCATATTCAGGCCAGGTATGAATGGCCAGATGTGACTCTGAAATAACAACTACGCCGCTGACGCCCTGGGGACAGAACTGGTGAAATACAGTTTCTCTCACTTCAGCCCCAGCTTCAATGGCGGCTGCCACCATGCTCTCCTTGATCAGATCAAGGTCGCACAGGATTTCCTGCGGGCAGCCGTAAAACTCAGCCAAGATATGACGGCCTAAAGCGCTCATCTTTAATACCTCCTTATTCGAAATTTTTATCAGATGAAAAGCGTCAAGATACATTCTAACAAAATTAATTTAAATGTCAATGAGAGATGGGTCAGTCTTCAACGCATAACCGACAGTGTTTTTCATCTTCATTGCAGTCGTTATCTTGCTTTTATAATTGCTAAAAGAAAGCATTGCATATAAAATGGAAGATAAAAGAGCGGCAGAACAGACCCTTAGCCCTGAAAGGTTTTATTGATGAGCGAACTGAATTTTTTATTCAATCCAAAGCAGGTTGCCGTAATCGGGGCTTCACAATCTCCGCAAAAAATCGGTTATGCCATCCTCGAGAACATTATCACCAGCGGGTACAAAGGCTTGATTTATCCTGTCAACCCCGGGGAAACAGAAATAGGCGGCCGTAAATGTTACGGCAGCATCAAAGATATAGAGGGGCCGGTTGAACTGGCTGTTATTTCCATACCAGCAGCAAAAGTAAACCAGGTGGCTCGTGAATGTGGTGAATCCGGGGTTAAAGGTTTAGTGGTAATTACAGCCGGGTTTAAAGAAGTTGGGCTTGAGGGTAATAAGCTTGAGCAGGAGTTGCTCAAGATCTGTCGAGAGTTCGGAATGAGGATGCTCGGGCCTAACTGTGTTGGATTAATGGATACCCACTCACCAATCAATGCTTCTTTTGCCAACGGCTTTCCAACCCAGGGCAATATCTCTTTTATCTCGCAGAGCGGCGCCATGCTGGTTTCGATCCTCGATTGGAGTTTTGAAATGGGTCTGGGTTTTTCCAGTTTTATCAGCCTTGGTAATAAAGCAGACTTGAACGAGGTAGATTTCATTGAAAGCTGTGCCAATGATCCCCAAACCAGCGTAATCCTTTGCTACATAGAAGATGTTACCGACGGAGTCCGTTTTGTTCAGGTCTGTTCTGCTGCCGCCCGCAAAAAACCGGTAGTAATCATTAAATCAGGCATCAGCACTGCCGGGGCCCAGGCGGCAAGTTCGCATACCGGCGCTCTGGCCGGCAGCAACCGGGCATACGATGCGGCTTTTAAACAGTGCGGTGTTTTGCGGGCCGATAGTATGAACGAGCTTTTTGATTTGGCTCGTGCCTTTTCAGCACAACCGCTTCCCCTGCAGCCCCGGGTAGCCATTGTGACCAATGCTGGCGGACCGGCCATTATAACCACTGATGCGGTTGAAAAAAATGAGCTGAAAATGGCCCGCTTTACCAAAGAGACCATCGATCAGCTGCGTGACAACCTGCCGCCTGCCGCCAATATCTACAACCCGGTGGACCTGATCGGGGACGCCCGAAATGATCGCTATCACTTCGCACTTGAAACAGTCCTGAATGACAAAAATGTTGACAGTGTTCTGGTACTACTCTGCCCTGCTGCGGTTACCGAACCGGAAGAGACGGCTAAATCAATTGTCGAGTTGAGCCAGCGCTATGAAGATAAACCGGTTATGGCAGTATACATGGGTGGCAAATCACTCCAAACAGGTAAAAACTACCTTACTGAAAACGGAGTACCGGCCTTCACTTTTCCCGAACCATCCGTTCGTGCTTTGAAAGGGATGTTCGACTACGCCGTCTACAAAAACAGCCCGGTTGCACAGCAACCTGTTACTTTAACGGGTATTGACCAGGCAGCCGCACAAAAGGTAATAAACGATGTTCTGGCCGATCGCCGTGTCGTCATGTTGGGGCATGAAGCTTCGATGGTGATGGCCGCATACGGGATTCCCGTAAGCCACAGTTACTTAGCAAAAACTGAAGAAGAGGCTGCAGAAATAGCCGCCAAAGTAGGTCTTCCCGTTGCCCTAAAAATTTCATCGCCACGGATAGTGCATAAAACTGATGTCGGCGGAGTTGAGATCGGCCTCCATAGCGAAGCAGAGGTGCGCCGGGCTTTCAACCGGATCATGGATAAGGTCCAACACTTTATGCCTGACGCGCCCGTCTACGGCGTTGAAGTCCAAAACATGGTCGAAGATGGAGTAGAAGTGATCGTCGGCATGTCGAGGGATATTCAGTTCGGTCCACTTGTTGTTTTCGGTCTTGGCGGCATCTATGTCAACCTACTTGAGGAAGTAACTTTCAGGCTTGCTTCGGCGCTTGTAAACCGAGAAGCGGTTGAAACAATGATTGCCGAAACCAAGGCCTACACTTTGCTTAAAGGGTACCGGGGTAAAAAACCGGCTGATATTGATGCTCTGACCGATTCGATTTTACGGACTGCCCGGCTGGTAAGCGACCTGAAGCAGATTACAGAGATGGATATCAACCCAATTCGTGTTCACGCCAAGGGTGTTACCGCTCTGGATGTTAAGATAACAATTGAAGGAAAAGATCATTAACGATGAGGTGAGTTTGAATGAAAGCGCTATATTTTTCCGGAAAAGCCGGCGGCGGTAAAACGGCAACCGCTCTGGGTGTTGGAATGAAACTTAAAAAAGAAGGTTTTAAAGTATCTTACTTTAAACCGATCGGCTTTCGGAAAGGAACTGTTAAAAAGGATGACGACGATGTTATCTTGATGCGGGAAATATTTGAGCTGCCTTTATCCTGCAATACAATATCACCGATTACAGTTAATGATCAATACCTGACTGCTCATTTTATCAAAGAGCTGCCGGATTTACTGCCCCGGATTACCGACGCTTACCAGAGCTGCCAGGCAGGTTATGATCTGGTGTTGATCGACGGCAGCATTGAACCATTTATCGGCGCCAATAAGGGTTTGGATGATTTTTCACTGGCAGCCACTCTCGAAGCTGCTGTTTTGCCGGTAATCAGAGCTGATAACGATTTTCAGCTGGACGAAAATCTGCTCTACCTTGATCTCTGGTTTGCCAAACAGATCAAGGTGGTCGGCTGTATCTTTAACAATGTAACCCAAGCCCAGTGGAACAAGAGCAGCAGCATTTATCGCAGCGCTGTTGAAGAAAAAGGTTTTCCCGTACTCGGAGTAATTCCACGCCGGCTTGAGATATCTTCACCGACGGTTGCCGAATTTTATGATGCACTGCACGGCGAGCTGCTCGCTGCCCCCGACAAATTAAACCGCCTGGTTGAAGATGTGGTAATCGGCACGATGACAATAGAAAGCGCGCTGGGTTATTTACGCAGGGCGCCAAACAAAGCGCTGATCACCGGTGGCGATCGTAGTGACATGGCTCTTACCGCCCTCGAAACAAGCACCTCGGTCATTATCTTTACCGGCGGCCTTTATCCCGACGTGCGCGTTCTCTCCCGGGCCGAAGAAAAGGGCGTGCCGGTAAT
>JBFYYZ010000133.1:0-3722 GCA_041309745.1 Bacillota bacterium
AGTCCGTATAAAGTCATAGTTGTTGATCATGTAATCGCGCTTATCAAGCAGGGTTGAGCCCTTTAACTGGGGTCCTTTAAGTACCAATCGCAATGATTCGCCCCCGACATGGGCGTCAACGTAATTAATATGGTAATCGCTCACCTTCAGGCCTCCGTTACATCATCAAACTGAGGTCACCGACCGTTTTGTTCTTTACTTGCCAAGGCTGAAGCGCTTCTGGATGCGTACATCAACATAGCCGATAATCCGTTCGAGCAGCACCGTGGTAATAACAACCAACAGAATCCCGGCCAAAAGCATACTGGTATTAAAAGTTCTGATTCCCTGCATGATAATTCTGCCCATCCCACCAGCCCCGATAAAAACGGCATAGGTAGCCAGCGAAAAGTTCATCACCAGGGCGGTGCGGATACCGGCGAAAATCACCGGAAAAGCCAGGGGTATTTCTACTTTCATTAATAGCTGCCAGTTATTGGTACCCATACCCCTTGCTGCTTCCTTAATCATGGGGTGAACCTGGTTTATCCCCACACAGGAGTTACGGATAACCGGTAACAAGCCATAAATAACCAGGGCAATCAGGGCCGATCTGGTACCAATACCCATGATCGGAATTAAAAACCCGAAAAAAGCGAGGATCGGTATAGTGTATAAAACTGAAACTGATCCGAGCACAATATCTTTGACTTTTTCAGTCCTGGCAATGAGAATGCCCAGCGGAACCCCGATCGAAATCGTCAGCAGCGTGGCCCAGAGAACCAGGCTGACATGTTCCTTGAGCACAATAATCATCAGATCCTGTTTATTTAAAAAGTAGTTCCAGGCACCGATCAGCAGTTCCATAAGCTACCCCCTATCCCCGGCCAACAGGTCGGCGCAGGATCGGAACAGCACTATGCCCTTAAAACCGGCTTGTTCATCAACAATCGGCAGCCAGGTTCTGCCTTCCCACAGCATCTTTTCAATGGCAAGCTTAACAGAAATGTCAGAAGGGCTGGATGCCGGTAGCGGAACAATCTTGTCTTTACTGAATGAACCATCAGGTTCTAAAGTGTTAAGTGGCAGATAACCAAGACAGTTCTGAACAGCATCAACAACAAAAACATTATCCCAACCACTTAAGATGTCGGCAGTGAGGTCTACTTTTTCATTTTCCCGGACCAGGGGAACGTCTTTTTCGAGAACCCTTGAAACCTCGATTGTATCGAGCACTTCAAATACGGCTCCCTGGCCGATAAAGCTTTTGACAAATTCATCATCGGTTTTAACGATCTCCACCGGGGTGCCTAAGCAGACAAGTTTACCCTGCTTGATAATACCGATCCTGGTGCCCACCTTGAAAGCTTCCTGAATATCGTGAGTAACAAAAACGATAGTTTTGCGAATTGATTCCTGTAGCCTTAAGAGTTCGTTTTGCAGCTGTTCGCGGGTCAGCGGATCGACAGCGCCAAAAGGCTCGTCCATCAGCAATATATCCGGGTTAGCGGCCAATGCACGGGCTACCCCGACACGCTGTTGCTGACCACCGCTTAACTCCCTCGGATAACGGGTAAGGTAACCAAGCGGCAGGCCAACAGTTTCAATCAACTCTTCGGCTTTTTCTTTTTGGACTTTTTTCGATTGCTTGGTTAATTTGAGAACAAAGGCAATATTTTCCTGAATCGTCAGGTGGGGTAGGAGCCCGATGTACTGGATAACGTATCCAATAGACCGGCGGAGCTCGACAGGATCGAGCTCCGCCACATCTATCCCGTTAACCAGTATATTACCGGATGTGTGGGGAATCAGCTGGTTGATCATCTTCAGGATGGTTGTTTTACCACATCCGGAAGGACCGATCACCACGAAGATTTCACCTTTTTCCACGGTGAAACTAACTTCATTCACCACTTTATCCTGGCCATAAAGTTTACTGACTTTTTGTAGTTCTACACTGATTTCACGGGTCATTTAATTGCCACCTCTCGGTTTAGATAAGGCCTACGGACTCTAAATATTCGCGGGCTACATCTTCCGGATCCTGCATTTCCACTTCTACCTTGAAGTTCAATTCAGTCATCGTTGCTTCATCAATGGTGCCAAGCAGCGGGGTCAGCGCTTCCAGAATGGAAGGATACTGATCAAGAATCTCGCCGCGGACTACAAAGATTGCATCGTAGGGCGGGAAGAAGCTCTTGTCGTCTTCAAGAATTACAAAGCCATACTCTTTGAGGCGACCGTCAGTTGAAAACAGGGTGGTAACATCGCCTTCGCCCTGATCCAGTGCTTCATAGAAGAACGAGGTGTCTACGATTACCCGGTTGACATTGTCCATATCGATACCGTAGGCTTCTCCCAGGCCAAGATAGAGGTCGGGGCGGGTGAAGGTAGTGTTGTCGCCAATGAAGGTAAGATCGGGAATTGCAGCCAGTTCTGAGAGTGTTGTTACACCCAGTTCTGCTGCTCTTTCAGCCTTCATGGCCATCGCAAAAGTATTCTGGAAGCCAATCGGCTCGAGCATAACAATACCAAACTGCTCCAGATAGGCGTCGCGCGATGCTTCATAGATTTCGCGGCGGTCGGAGATAACTTCTTCATTACCCAAAACTACCATCCAGGAAGTTCCGGTGTATTCGGGATAGATATCAATCTGTCCCTCAACCAGAGCTGGGTGAAGCATTTCGGTCGGGCCCATGTTGATCTTGCTGGTGTCAACCGAGTGAACAGTGTTTGCCTCGATCAACAGAGCTGCCATGTAACCGAGGGTCATGTTTTCCGACCAGCCTTTGGCTGCCAAGATGATGGTTGTCGGTTCTTCTGCGGCTTCTTCAACTGGTTCTTCAGCCGGAACATCTGCTGCCGGCTGGCTGCAGCCGCTGACAAACAAAAACGCTGCAAAAATTAAAACTAAAAACAATGCTGATACTTTTAAAGCTTTCATCAATACTTCCTCCTCTTTTTTGTGAAAATGGTACTATGTTTAACCGGCAGCATCAGGCGCTGCTGGTTGAAACCTTAAGCTTACGTTCAACCAGGCCCAGTAATTGGTCAAAGGTCAGAGCCATGATTGAAACAGGAATGGTCCCGGCTAGGATAGTCTTATTATTCATCATTGAAATCCCCTGAAAAATCAGCTCGCCCAGGCCTCTTGCTCCGACCAGTGCTCCCATAACGGTAATGCCAACTGTTAGCACTGCCACTGTTCTAATCGCTGCCATAATTACCGGCAGTGCCAGCGGCAGTTCAACATTCATCAGCAACTGCAAATTAGTGGATCCCATCCCTTTAGCTGCTTCTTTTGCTGCCGGGTCCACACCAAGAATACCGGTGCAGGTGTTGCGTAATACGGGTAACCAGGAATAGACCACCAGCGCTGTAATCGTAGGCAACCACCCAAGTCCCATGAAGGGCAGTAAAAAACCAAGCAGGGCCAGTGAAGGTATCGTATAAAGCATCCCGGCCAGGTCAATTACTACTGCGCTTGCCCGAGGTTTTCGGGATATAATAATCCCAATCGGAACGGCGGTCAGGGTGCCGATCACTACCCCGGCCAGAGCCATCCAGGCGTGCCGGACTGTTAAAACCCAAACCATCTCTCTGATATCCCAAAAGTACTTTAAAAAATCAATAATACCTTCCACTGTAGTCTTTACACCTCCTCACAAGCACTGTTTATCAGGTGCCTTACCACACCCGGCTCTCATCATCGCAATGGCGGAAGCAGGCGGAAAATAAGGTTT
>JBFYYZ010000134.1:0-3519 GCA_041309745.1 Bacillota bacterium
GACTAATCGAGATTCTCGACTGTGATGAACATGGAAAGTTTAAGCTGCAATCATTTCTTGATGAAATTCTTGGAGACGAGAGTAACTTTAAGAATTATCTTGGAAACATCTCATTGCCTGGCAGCTTAATTGTTTTTCTGTAGTAGTATATTCTCGGCAGAAAAGCAGGTTTATATCTTTACAAAATTCTGACATTATGTTATACCGAAGTTGAATAACCGAAGGGGGTGAGGGCGATGTGTGTAAGGGGTGAGGAACTCGAGCGGCAGGGAAATGATATAACCATTCTCCATGTCTTTGAGCGGTGGGTAAAAGACTTTCCGGAGAAAACAGCTTTACTGGAAAAAAGAGGAACTGCCTGGGAAAAGATCAGTTGGCGCGAATTCGGTGAACAGGTTTTGTCTGCGGCCTGCGGGCTCAAAAACCTGGGTATCGGCAAAGGAGACAGGGTGGCTATCTTTTCTGAAAACCGGGTTGAATGGACCTTTGCCGACATGGCAATATTGGCTGCAGGGGCGGTCTCGGTTCCGATTTATGCCACCAGTTCTGCCGCGCAGGTGAGTTACATCCTTGATCATTGTTCAGCTAAAGCAGTATTTGTCAACAGTGTCGAGCAGGCTGATAAAGTAAATTCTATCCGCCAGGATCTGCCCTCACTAAATCAAGTGATCGGTTTTAACCGGGGCATGACAAATAATAAATGTGATCTCGATTTCGAACAACTCCGGCAGACGGGTATCAATTACAGGGATGCCAATAATATTGAACTGTCTGCCTTGTGTAAAGAACTGCGCTCTGATGATTTAAATGCGATTATGTATACGTCCGGCACTACCGGGCCGCCCAAGGGCTGCATGCTGACTCATGGCAATATTATTTATATTTGCCGGAGCATATCGATGATTTTACCGGTGGAGGAGGATGATCTGGTCCTCTCATTTCTGCCGCTTGCCCATTCCATGGAGAGGCACGGGGGGCAGTTCCTAAGTATCTACCTGGGCCTACCCACGGCTTATTCAGCCAGTCTTGATACTGTCCGGGACGACCTAATAGAAGTTCGCCCCACCTGGACGAGGGCTGTGCCACGCTTTTTTGAAAAAGCTTACAACCGACTCCAGGTCACCGTGCAAGGATACAGTCCGTTGAAAAAAGCAATCTTTAACTGGGCTCTCGTAGTGGGAAAAGCTTCGAACTGCTACCGCCAGGATGCAAAACCGCTGCCTTTTGGCCTTGCCGTCAAGTACAGGGTGGCTGATATCCTAGTTTACCGGAAGATTAAGAAACTGATGGGCGGCAGGCTGCGCTTCTTTATATCGGGGGGCGCACCCCTGGCCAGGGAGATTATTGAATTCTTCTCTGCGCTCGATATCCTGGTTGCCGAAGCCTACGGCCTGACCGAGTGTACTGTTGTCTGTACAGCCAACCGGCTCGAAAAGTACCGGTTTGGAACTGTGGGTTATCCCATCCCCGGTGCAGAGATCAAACTTGCAGAAGATGGGGAAATTTTAATTCGCACGCCGGGAGTCTTAAAAGGGTACTTTCGGAACGATGAGGCGACAAAGGCAGTGATCGATGATGAAGGATGGTTTTATTCGGGCGACATCGGTTACTTCACCAATGAAGACTATCTTGTGATCAGCGACCGAAAAAAGGACCTGATCATCACGGCCGGAGGAAAGAATATAACCCCCCAGAATATTGAAAACGCTCTTAAAACACATCCGCTGATTAGCCAGGCCTTGGTCCATGGCGACAACAGACCTTACCTGGTTGCCCTAATCACTCTTGATGACGAAGCCTTGCCTGAACAAGCGTCGAGGTACGGGATTGATCTCGGCCAGACCGAAAAGCCGTCGCAAAACCCGGTTTTATTAAAGGTTATTTCGGACTTCATTGCTGAAAAAAATCTCAATTTTTCACGCGCCGAAAATATCAGGAAATTTAAGGTGCTTGATGAAGACTTCAGCCAGGATTCAGGTGAAATAACGCCGACCCAGAAAGTAAAAAGAAGAGCAATCACCGAACGCTACGGCGACCTTTTAGAAACACTGTACCAGGATAATCAGTAATTCTAACAGGCATTTTTAAACGCTATTTTAATGAATCGCAAACAGTGATATAATAAGCACTGTTTTATTAAGTTTGCGAGGTGGGCAATGCTCGGTAATTACGTTAATGCCCTGGCGATCATCGTCGGCAGCCTGTTGGGTTTACTGTTTCATAAAGGTTTAAAAGAAGAATATAAAACTATAGTGATGCAGGCCATTGGTCTCTCTGTGCTCTTTATCGGGGCAACCTCTGCCCTTGGTGGATTGCTAGATCCTGACAGCGAACCGATTCTTTTTATCATCAGTCTGGTCCTTGGCGGGATTATCGGAGAGCTGATTGGGGTGGAAAAAGGTCTTGAGCGGCTGGGCATGTTTTTACAAAAAAGGTTTGCTTCCGATGAAAGCAACATTGCCCGTGGTTTTGTTACGGCCAGCCTGATTTTTTGTGTCGGAACCATGGCCATCATCGGCTCACTGGACAGCGGGCTGAGGGGCAATCACGACATGCTCTTTGCCAAGTCTGTTTTAGACGGCATTACCTCAATGATCCTTGCCGCATCTCTTGGATTTGGCGTCATTTTTTCTGCCGTCGCCGTTTTCATCTACCAGGGGGCGATCGTCCTCTTTGCCGGCATGGTGGAGCCGTACCTAACGATCAATGTAATCCGCGAGATCTCGATCATCGGCGGAATCCTCATCTTTGGCATCGGCCTGAACCTGCTGGAAATCATCAAGGTCAGAACAGCTAACCTGCTGCCGGCCATCTTAATTCCAGTTATCTACTACCTCTTTGCTGGTTAAATTTTTAGCGATCTGTTTTTCTACCGTAAACCTAATAAAAAACCCTAGTTAAGCTTTTTCTTCTTCAATACCGGCACAAAATCCCAACCGGCACTGGTTATGATCTTATATTTTCGTTTTTTTACCGAATAGGTAGGAAGATCTAACTAATATGACGAAAATATGTGCAATTCTATAAAGTAATCAAGGAGGAATTATTTGATGATTTCGTTTCAGCTTACCGAAGAGCAGGAGCAGATGCAAAAATGTGCCAGGGATTTTGCCGCGGCAGAGATTATCCCGATTGCCGCCGAATATGATGAAAAAGAAGAGATCCCCTGGCAAGTGATTGAAAAAGCATACGCAGCAGGGTTGATGAACCTGGCTATACCGGCCGAACTGGGCGGGCAGGGAATCGACCCGCTAACAGCTGCCATCATTACAGAAGAAATTGCCTACGGCTGCCTGGGTGTTAACGGCACTTTTGGAGCTAACGAGTTGGCGGTGCAGCCAATCCTGATTGCCGGGACAGAAGAACAGAAGCAAAAGTTTTTACCTGATTTTTGCGCCAAACCCCAGTTGGCAGCCTTTGGCCTGACTGAACCGGAGGCCGGCTCCGATGTATCCAACGTGCAGACCAAGGCGGTGCGCGAAGGCGATCACTACGTTTTAAACGGTAACAAGTGCTTTA
>JBFYYZ010000135.1:0-7951 GCA_041309745.1 Bacillota bacterium
TTGTGGTAGCTTATATTCTACAAACTGAGGAGCGGAGCTGAAAAAGATGCAGAACCTGGCTTGGATTGACGGCACTGTCGTGGAGTTATCCTCGGCAAAAGTCTCGCTTGAAGATCGTGCCTACCTGTTAGGCGATGGTGTTTATGAAGTAATCCGGTATTATGATCGCTGTCTCTTTTACATTGATGCTCACCTTGATCGTTTACAGAACAGTGCAAGGGCGATCAGGCTAATGCTGCCATACAGGAGAGCTGAAATAATTGCTGCTGCCGCTGACCTGATTGCAAAAAGCGGCTACGAAAACGGTTATCTTTATTTGCAGGTTACCAGGGGCAGCGCTAAGCGCGATCATCTGTTCCCGGAAGAAAGCGCCCCATCTATGATCATGTATGTGCGCGAAATGCTACCGCTTACTCCGCTGGAGCAGGTTAAACCGCTCCATCTGGTAACCTTGCCCGATGAGCGCTGGTTCAACTGTCATATTAAAACTGTTAACCTGCTTCCTAACTTGCTGGCACGGCAGAAGGCTTTTGAATCCGGGGCAGCAGAAGCGATCCTCTATCGTCCGGGCGGGGTTGTAACCGAAGGCACTCGTTCCAATGTTTTTGCTGTCGTTGACTCAGTGGTCAGAACTCATCCTGCCACAAACCTGATTTTGCCGGGCATCAGCCGGCAGATTGTGCTTGAGATCCTGGCGGAAAAGAATTTAACTTATCAGGAAGAAGCGCTGACCTTGGAAGAACTGCAAAAAGCCTCTGAGGTTTGGTTAACTTCAACTAGCATGGAGGTAAATCCGGCCCGCAGTATTGATTCACTAATTTTGCCCATACCGTTGCCCGGGCCGGTCTGCCTGATCCTGATGAAAGAGTTTCGCAGCCGGATTGCAGCAAGTTGCAACCGGAGAGAGCAGTAATTTAAGAAGCAGGTGCAAGCCTGCTCCTTTTACTTAGATATAGAAAGGATGTTAGTCGATGCAGCTTAAATTGCTCTGGGATCTGCAGGAAGTTGACCTTGCCATCCTCGGGATTGGTGAGGATATTGAAAATGCGCCTCTAAAAAGCGGGGTTCAGGAGAAAACCGAAGCCCTGGAAGCGCTTAGAGCCGAACGAGACAGGAGCGACAGTAATCTTAAGGCGGATCAGAAACAGATGCGTGAACAGGAGATGAAAACCCAGAAAACCATTGATACGCGCAAAGAGCTTTACGAAAACATGTATGGTGGAAAAACCGTCAATGTCAAAGAGCTTGAACAGCAGCAGCGCAGGCTGGATCAGCTTGATGCCGAAAGGAAAAAACTCGAAGATTTGATCATTAACCTGTTGGAATCAATTGAAGAGCAGGAAGAGCAGCTTGGCAGTTTAAATGCGCAGTTAAAGCAAGATGAAAACGAACTGAATCAGGCGGAAGCAAAACTGGCAGCGGAGCTGGAATTATTAAAGAGCAAACTGGCAGAGCTAGAAGAGCGTCGTGCTAAAAAAGCTGGCGAGATCAACTCTAGAATGCTTGATAAATACCGCATCCTGGCTGAAAAACACCATGGTCGGCCCCTGGCCCGGGTAGATAATGATATCTGCGGCGGTTGTCGTGTTTTTATATCCGGAGCGCTGCGCGGTCACCTTTACAATCCGGAAACGATGGTGTATTGTGAAAACTGCGGGCGTTTGCTGGTTACCATTGAAGACTAACCGTTAAACCCCTCATCATCACTTAGAAAACAGAGATCCGGGGGAATGCGTTTTGGCGAAAAGCAAACCGAGAGCAAGAGATTTAAAAAAACAGCGCTGGGCCGCTATTATTGCCGGTATTTTAGCGCTTGCAATGCTATTATCGCTGGTTGGAGTCTACATCTCTCAGGCTTTAATGGGCAAGCAGCAGGTCGCGCGGCCGGAGCAGCAAACCGAACAGCAGCCGGAAGACTATCTTGCTTATTATCAGCAGCAGGTTGACAGTCTTGAGCTCTACCTGGAAGAAAACGAACCGACAGAGGCTGTGCTGCTTGAACTGGCAGACAATTACCGTTACCTGGTTTATATCAGGCAAATGTTTTTTGACGATCAGGAAGAACTTGACGCAGCAGAGGGCAAGCTGACCGCGGTTTACCGCTCGCTGATTGAACTCGAACCGGACAATCCTCAATACCGGTTGGAATTGATCAATTTCCAACTGGGCAAAGATCAGGACGACCTTGCTGCCGAGCAGATCACTATTTTGCTCGGGCAGCTTCACGCGCAACCCGATCCGCTTTATCATCTTTCGCTTGTCGGTATGCTCAATTCGATCAAAGAAACTAAGCCGGATCTGGGCGCACTGGCAGCCGCAGAGATTCAGTGGCTGCAGATTTATTTTGAAGAAATGCAGGAATCCGGGCCCCTTAGCGGGCAGGACCGCTTTTATTATGCTGTGCTTCTGGGTGAGTATTTAGATCAGCGGGAGGCAGCCGATGAACTGTTGGCTTTAATCCTGGAGCAGGAAGAAGAGGATAGTAAAGTTTACCAGGATGCTCTCAGCTACAGAGATTATCTACAGCCTGCAGCGGATGAAAATCCCGAACCGGCCGTTCAACCGGAACAGGAAAACTAAGAGCAACCGACTAAACAGTAAACTTTTATCTACCTGGTGGAGGTAAAGGCTTAATTGCCTATGGATAGAGACAGGTTAATAAGTTTTCTTGAAGAACTGCGCAAACGCCTCATTATCATTATCGTGCTGGTTTTTCTTTTTGCGATTATCAGTTTCAGCTTCAGTGATCAGGTCAGGCATCTGCTGCTTCTGCCGGGTCAGAGCAGCTATTTTGGCTTAGAGGCCAGTGGTATCGATTTACAGCTGATCTTTCTGACCCCTGCCGAGGCTTTGATGGCTAATCTGAAGTTGGCCTTTATTACCAGCTCTATGGTTACCCTGCCCATTATCCTTTATCAGCTGGTAGCTCTGGTTACAGCGGCAGTCGGGATGGCCAGAAGATCTGCTTTTACCCTGGCCATTGTGATGTACCTGCTCTTTATTTTAGGTTTTTCTTTTGCCTATTTTGTGGGGCTACCTTTTGCTCTCAACTTTTTTATCGGTTTTGCCTCCGCTGACCTGGTGCCCAATTTCAGCTTTGCCCGTTATGTTTCTTTTACCACCTCTTTTCTCTTCTCCTTCGGCCTTGTTTTTCAGCTGCCCGTTGTCTTCTGGTTCCTTGGCAGTATCGGCCTTTTGAATACTGCATTTTTAAGACGCAACAGAAAATATGCCCTCCTGGTTAATGTTATTTTATCTGCAATCCTCACTCCACCCGATGTTTTCTCCCAGATCCTGATGGCAGTTCCCCTGATGCTTCTTTACGAACTCGGTATTTTCATGGTGTATTTGGCCTGGCGTAAGAAACAGCCTGCCTCAGAAACAGACCTGGAAGTCGAATAGCTTTTTATTTGATTCGGTAGAAGCAGACATTTTCATCAGAATCCCCTCAACAAACCTCGGGTATTACCAACAATGCAGGGAATGAAAATCTATTTGTAGAAATGGATAGAGGGTAACAAACTGAAAGGCAGAGGACAATTCATGAAATTAGCCGGAGATGGAGAATATAAAGGCAATACCCGCCAAAAAAAGCCACATGGCAGGGGTACAGTGACTTGGCCTGATGGCAGTCGTTATAGCGGCGGCTGGGAAAACGGTTTTTTCCACGGTGAAGGTGTTTTTGCCTGGACCAATGGCGATAAATATGAGGGCAACTGGAAAGAGGATCTAATGCACGGGCAGGGGACATATTACTTTGCCGATGGCCGCAAGTACACCGGCGCCTGGCGCGAAGATCAGATGCATGGTTTGGGCATCTATTACTGGCCGGGCGGTGAAAAGTTCGAAGGCTACTTCAAGTATGGTTTATACGATGGGCGAGGCATCTACCACTGGCCTGATGGCCGTCTTTTTAAAGGGCGCTGGAAAAGATCGTTGCGGAGTGGCCAGGGTTACATGAGCTGGCCTGACGGCCGAACCTATAATGGACAATGGGAAAATGATCAGAAGCAGGGCGAAGGAACGCATACCTGGCCTGATGGTCGTAAATACACCGGCCAGTGGGTCGCAAACAAGATGGATGGCCAGGGTACTTACTATTTTGCCGACGGTTCACGTTTTGAAGGATTATTTGCAAATGGTAAATTTACGACTAAAGGGATTTTTTTCTTCCCTGACGGATCTAAATATAAAGGACCCTTATTGGCAGGAATACCGCATGGTAAAGGCCAGGCTGTCTATGCAGACGGCCGGGTTCTTAACGCTTTATTTGAAGCAGGTAACCTTGCCGGTTCGGGGCAGCTTAAGTATCCCAATGGCACAAGTTATCAGGGTGAGTTTAAAGATAACTTGCCACATGGGGAAGGCCAGCTAAAATTTGCTGACGGTTCATGCTTTGAAGGGTTTTTTATCAACGGGGTGGCAACAAACGGCGGCCGATTTTTACCGGCAGACGGATCCACTTACAGTGGCGACCTTTACCACGGTTTGCCTCACGGTTTTGGCCGCCTCGAACGAAGTGACGGTACTTTAATCGAGGGCCAGTGGCAGGAAGGTTCTCTGGCCGGTTTTGCCCGAATTACTTTTAAACCGCTGGGCACTTATGAGGGAGAACAGGTTGGTGGAATCTTTCATGGTTGGGGTCGGCAGACCTGGGCAAACGGCCTGATCTACAGCGGACGCTGGAAAAAAGGCAAACGCCACGGTTTCGGAAACCTGGCTATCCCCACCGGAGAGCGCTATAGTGGCGGTTGGTTACTTGATCGCCGTCATGGTCTGGCGATTATCCAGGGGCCGGGTGACTCATTAAAGAGAGGATTCTGGTTTTTGGGCTTGGGTCCATTTATGCTGAAAGAGCTATAACTTGACGATAATAACCGGTTGCTGGTAGTCTTATATGGATTAAGGAAGGAGGCAGTTGTAATGATCGCTGAAAATGAACAAATATTATATGACCTTTTGGACCAGCTAAATATTAGCTATACCCGCCACGAGCACCCACCGGTTTACACGGTGGAAGAGGCAAAGCAGTACTGGCAGGGGATTGAAGGGGCCCATGCCAAGAACCTGTTTTTAAGAAACAGCAAGGGCAACCAACACTACTTAGTAGTACTCGAGGAATCAAAAACTGCTGATTTGATGGGGCTTTCTATGCAGCTGGCAGCCGGCAAGCTCAGTTTTGCTTCCGAGCGCCGGCTGATGGATCACTTAGGCCTTGAAACCGGTGCAGTATCGCCATTCGGCCTGATTAACGATGTGCAAAAAGCTGTTAAAGTGGTGCTCGATCGTGATTTGGCTAAAGCAGAACTGGTTAACTTTCATCCCAATGTTAACACGGCAACGATCACCCTTTCTTATAGCGATTTCGAAAAATTCTTAAGTCACTGCGGTAATGAAGTCTTCAAAATTTCTTAGGAGAGGAACAGCCTGTGCAAGAGCTGAAAAGCATCCAGGGTTTTTTACAGCAGGTAACCAGCGCCTTCGCCGGTGTGGTTGATATCGAGATCGGCGTGATCAGCAAAGATTTGGAAGTAATTGCCGGAAGCGGTTATTTTGAAAAAGAAGTCGGCGTCATCTACGATGAAGGCTGTATGACTCACCGGATTCTCTCATCGCCTGGTGATGACTCGATCTTTGTGGAAAACACTGCCCATGCGGTTTGCTGTAACGATTGCCATTATGCCGGCCAGTGCGATGTTCTGGCTTTTATGATGCAGCCAATCACTTTTAACGGTTATAAAATCGGCACCATTTCGCTGCTGGCCCTCAACGAATTGCACCGCCTAAAACTTCTAAACCATTATGATAAAATGCAGGATTTCCTCAACAAACTGAACAACATGATTTACATCTCCTTCAATGAAAAGAAGATGGAAGCCAGGGTCACCAGCCTGATGAACCAGTTTAAAGATGTGATTAACTCGGTTAACGAGGGAATCATCGCCATTAACCTGCAGGGCAGTATCGCCAACATCAACAAAGCGGCCGGTGAGTTGCTGGGTTTAGAAGAGAAGTTGAAACAGGGGCACCATATCAACACCCTCTTTCCCGACTTTAACTTTGATCAGATGATCGCTAATAGCGAAGTTGACAGCGAACAGTACTACAGCAGGGAACTGATCTACAATGGACCGGAGCGCAAAAACTTAAGGCTTTATTACAACGTAACACTGATGCACGAAGAAGGGCGTGTTTCGGGGGCGGTTATCTCCTTTAAACGCAGGGAAGAAGTGGAGGAACTGGCCAACCGGATTCTAAAGGCCAACATTAAGAGCACTTTTTCCGGCATCGTCGGGACCAGCACCGAGATCAGCAGCATTAAAAATAAAATGCAGCTGGTGGCGGCTACCGATTCAACGATTTTAATCAGGGGAGAAACCGGCACCGGTAAAAGCATTTTTGCCCGTGCCATTCACGAGGAAAGCCCCCGTTGTAACAACCCCTTTGTGGCGATTAGCTGCGCAGCAATTCCTGCCCCCCTGCTTGAATCGGAACTTTTTGGTTACGAAGAAGGGGCTTTTACCGGGGCGCGCAAGGGCGGGAAACCCGGTAAATTTGAGCTGGCTCATGGCGGGACCATTTTTTTGGATGATATCGGCGATATGCCACTAGAATTTCAGGTTAAGCTGCTTAATGTAATCGAAAATAAAACGATAGCCAGGATTGGCGGGGTCTCTTTTCGTGATGTTGATGTGCGCATCATTGCGGCTACGAACCGTAATTTGGAAAGCCTGATCAGCGAGGGCAAATTCAGGGAAGACCTTTACTACCGGATTAATGTTATACCCTTTACTCTGCCGGTTTTACGCGAGCGCAAAGACGATGTTTTATTGCTGATGCACCATTTTCTTGATTACTACTCCGGCCACCTGGAAAAAAGAATTGTCGGTTTCCGCGAGGATGCCAGGGAGGTGCTCTTGGCTTATCCCTGGCCGGGTAATGTACGCGAGCTGGAAAACGCGGTTGAATATGCTGTAAACATTGAGGCCGATTCGCGAATAACCAGGAACAGTCTGCCGGAGAAAATCCTAAAATATTTTAGTGACAGCGGGGTTGCAGATTCGGAAGACTTAGATACCCTGGAAACCAGGGCTATCAAAGCTGCTCTGTTCAAATACGGCCGTTCCGCCCGCGGCAAGGAGAAAGCGGCCTCCGCCCTGGGCATTAGCCGGGCGACCCTTTACCGTAAGCTGAAAGAGATCCGGGTTGATGTGTCTTAAAATGAGAATATGTCTTATAATGAGAAACAAACAGTATAGATAGTTAGATGAGTGCTTCAGAATAATTAGCCAAGTAATAATTCTTAAATTGAGAAAAACTCCTACTGTTGTCGCAGTCCGGGAGTTTTTATTTTTGCCCGTGGACCAGTTTAAAACGCCAATCGTTTCTGATCATCAGATGTGGCACAACTATTGCTATTTAATATAATAATCAGGGTTAAGCTGTTTCACAATTAGTATTAACAGCTCTAAATATAACTTTATATCAGCTGATCATTAGGTGGTGATCAATACAGGTAAACCAGTTTTTAAGGTAGCATTTGCAAGGCAGTAAATATTTTAAGGAGGTTTCGACGGATTCCCCTTTATGATTGTTATGGTATTGATGATCTACTGCGAAGGAATTGCAGGCTGGGAAATAAAGAAGTACAATCATTGTTAAATGAGAGTTAAGGCATTAACCGCCGGATGCATCTTGCATCCGGCGGTTAATGCCACTCAATAAAAAAAGAATAATCAGAAAGGAGTGTTTGATTGATGGCAGATTTTGAAGCATTGGCGGGAGCCATAATCGAATGCAACGCGGCGAAGGCCGGCGAGCTGACCCAGAAGCTGGTAGACGAAGGAGTAAAACCCTCAGAGATTATCAACCAGGGCCTGATCAGCGGCATGAACGTAGTAGGAGACCGTTTTAAAAAAGGGGATATGTATGTTCCCGAAGTAATGATGGC
>JBFYYZ010000136.1:0-4991 GCA_041309745.1 Bacillota bacterium
ATAAAAACCAACCGGTTCAGCGGGCTGGCTCCAGGTGGCAAAGATCAGAATTAGAACGAGGGTGAGGAAAAAGAGGATATTCTGTACCGGGCTGCGGGTTTCACTTAGATCCACGTCCATCCCAGCCATCTTTGATTCCAGGCGTTTTTGATCGTCTTTGCGGTAAATGAAAGCCATGAGCATACCGATCGCTACTGCAAAGATTACGGCCCCGACCGCCCTGGCCAAACCAAGTTCCCAGCCAAGCACCCGGGCAGTCAGCACAATAGCTAATACATTAATGGCAGGCCCGGAGTAGAGAAATGCACAGGCCGGTCCAAGACCGGCTCCTCGCCGGTAAATACCGCTGAACAGCGGTAAAACCGTGCAAGAGCAAACGGCGAGGATTGTCCCGGATACAGAGGCCACTGAGTAAGCAACAATTCTACTTGCCCCACTGCCAAAGTATTTGATGACCGACCCCTGAGATATAAAATTGGCGATAGCTCCGGCAATAAAAAAGGCGGGGACCAGGCAGAATAGAACATGTTCCCGGGCATACTCCTGTAACAGGTGAAATGCTTCAATGATTGCCCCGCCAACCAAGGGGCTATCAAAGGGAATAAAGTAAGCAGCTACAAATACTGCCACAATGACCCCTAATTTTTGATATTCCTTCATTACTGACTCATCTCCTCGGTTTTGACAGATGAACCTACAGAAACAGTTCAATAACTAAAGCTCCTGTTTGATCAGTTCTTTAATTTCCTCCGGTTTTAAAACTTTACCGGCAGACTTAACCTGATCATTTATCACTAAAGCCGGGGTCATCATCACATCGTACTTCATGATCTCGTCCATCTTGGTTATTTTTTGCACATCAGCCGCAATATTTAACTCCGCCAGTGCATTAATGGTTTTTTTCTCCAAACTTTGACACTTGCTGCATCCTGTTCCTAAAATCTTTATTATCATCGATAAAACCCCTTTCAGTTATTGATTAACGCATTGGTCCCTGCATTTTTTTACTGCGCAGCTCCTGATCCTGAAGGATTAGATGCTGCCTGGCCGACAAGAGCTCTCCTTCTTCATGCACTTTCTTTTTAAAATAGAGGCAACCATCCCCATCAGCTTTCAAATTAACAGCTCTTTTAAAACGCAGACAGTAATTGTTGTTTTCGCTCTGATCAAGCAACCCACAATTAAGGCAATCCACGTTTTCACCTCCCCGGATCACGATACGATTTCGGCCTTCTCCTGCCAAATGCGCCTGATCGATTCTGAACAACGATCGATGATCTCATAAACCAGAGGATCTGAAACCCAGTAAATAACCTTTAACCCCTCTTTGCGGGAACGAAGCAAACCCTCTCTTTTAAGTAATGCAAGATGCCGGGATACGCTGGATTGCTCAATACTCAGCTCCGGAAAAATCTCACAGACACAGCGTTCGCCTGAACGTAAAAGATCTATAATCTGTAAACGGGTTGGGTGTGAAAGCGCCTTAAAATAGTCGGACATCAGGTAGTATTGATTCATGTAATAACCCTCCATGAGACTAATACCTTATATTCTTATATATACATATAGTATCATAGGGACTTCCTTTTTTCAATCATTTATATTGGTAAAAATAAAAGGTTTTAGCTCAGCTAATCAGCTAAAACCTTAAGTATTTACTATGTTTAATTTTATTTAGCGGGCACCGCCTCCTCCACCACCTCCGCCACCTCCTCCGCCGCCTGAAAAACCGCCTCCGCCTCCCGAACCGGATGATGTGGCCGAGCGAAAAGCTGTTTTAAAAGATCTTTCCATGGCCGAGCTCATGCTGTTAAAACGAACCGGGTTTGACGCCATCACCCCGTAGGCAGGCCAAACGCGATGCAGCTCTGTGCCAAGTTCCGGATAGACCAGCTGCAGCTGTTCCATCACCTCTTTGGCCACGCCCAGCGTTACCGCATAGACCAGGTAATGTTCCCAGACAGCCAGGGCCGGAACAGTGGAACGATCAAGGCTTGAAAAATGCCGGAGGAAGCGTTTAAAAGCATTCCACTTGGCATAGTGATCTGCTCCCTCGGGAGTAAGCATTTTTAGAGTGGCAAACAAAGCGATCATAATCGGACCGGTAACCAGTGCAATAGCCCCGGTTACAAAAAGTTCGAAGAAAAAGAGGCCAAAACCAAAGAGGAAAAAGATAATCCCAAATACAATTCCCTGCCAGGCCGAACCTTTAAAAAATTTATGCTTATCAAATTCCTTCTTGATACCCTCAGTCCAGCTTTTATAAAAAAGATAGGTACTCTCTTTATTCTCCTTGCCATAGCTTTCTATTTCTCGCATTGCAACCCCTGGGTTATCTATGTCGCTGACCTGACTGAAAATAAAACGGTATAATTCATCTTCGTGGGTTTTCAGCTTGTCTTTACCCGCTGTAGGAAACAGCCGGTAATCAGTAAAAGGCCTTTTCCAAATCAGACCGGCCTCACCCTGATATTCCTCAAGGCGCAGATGCCCCCTGCGAGCCAGATCCATTACAGTCGCCGTAAAATCTTCCGGTTTAATTTTGCCCATGCGCACCAGGTAGCCGGCCTCAGCCGGAGAATATTCTCCCGGCAGGTCCCGGTAATAATCGCCATCGTAAATACCCGGAGCCCGTCTCGATCTGAATCTTGTGATGATGTAATAAATTAACATGGCGATCGCAATGAGCGGACCTACAAAGTAGTCGAGCCGGGTAACACTACGTTTCAGGTTAGCCTGGCGGGCCCATTTTTGCTCTTCCGCCAGGATGCCGGGCAACCCCTCTTTACCGCTGAAATTGTTGGCCTGCGCGACCAACGAGGGGGGGAAGGTTACCCGGCCTTCAATAAAAGTATTGGCCGGCAAACCGTCAACTTCCCACACTACCATACCCGGATTGATGATCTGAACATCGCCGTAAAGAGGGCCATGCCCCCAGGCCCTGATGTCACCTTCACCGGCTCCCGGAGGCAGATGCAGGGTAATCCTCACAGATTCAGCTCTCTCGCCCCATTCATTGCCGATAAACTGCCAGTAAAGTTCGGCCAGATCGGTATGAACCAAAACTGCACTATCAACCGTGTAGCTGATGGTAAAGGTCCGGTCTTCGTTATATGCCTCAAAGCTCCAGTCGATATAAACCTGGTCAGGTTCATATTCCACATAATAAACCCCGGGAATATCCTGAACGCCAATAGCAACTTCTCGGTATGGCTCACCCTGTTCACTGACTAATACATCCCGGATCGTACTGTTGTGCTTCAGATAAATGTACGACCAGGCACCCCGGTAACGTCCGTTAAACCTAAAAGTACGCTCCTCAACAACCTGCATTGAACCGTCCGGTTTTACATCTGCTTCAATGATAACTGCGGGGAAATAAAAGGAGCGGTCATCCTGGGCCCCAGTCTTAGCCGGTAGCAATAGGGCAACCGCCGCTACGATCAACAGAAAGGCCAGGCCTTGTAGAATTAACCCTGGCCCTGCTTTTAGATGACGTCTATTCATACGGATTACTCCTAAAATTCTACTTTAACTGCTTCGCGAGCTGCCGCTTCCTCATCGAGATTAAAATAATCTTCCTTACTAAAACCAAACATTCCGGCAACAAGTACTGTGGGGAAACGCTGAATGGTTGTATTGTAGGTCATAACCGTATCATTATAAAACTGCCTTGAAAAAGCAATTTTGCCTTCAGTGTTAGCAAGCTCTTCCTGCAGCTGGCGGAAATTGGCATCAGCTTTTAGTTCCGGATAACTTTCGGCAACAGCAAAAAGAGTCTTTAAGGCTCCGGAAAGCATATTTTCCGCACCAGCCTGCTCGTTAACATCCTTTGCCTGAATGGCCATATTGCGGGCCTGGGTTACCTTTTCGAAAGTCTCCCTTTCATGCGTAGCATAACCTTTAACGGTGTTCACCAGATTCGGGATCAGATCGTAGCGTCTTTTTAACTGAACCTCAATCTGTGCCCAAGCATTTTTGATTCTCTGGCGCAGCGTAACCAGGCGGTTGTAAATGCCGATCAGCGAAACAACAACCAGAGCGATAAGTCCTAAAATTGCCCATCCCATGAAGAATCATCTCCTTGTCAATAATTAGTGAAAAAGTCTCTCCCCAAATTGCAATGACATATATTTCGGAAAAAAGACCTTAATTCCTGCCTTCTTTGCTGCAGAATAAAAAAATGATTAAGCGAAAACCATTAAAGTTGCAGTTCAACAACATCGCCGTCATCGAGAACGTAATCACGCGAAACTGCCTGGCCTTCAAATTTTGCCGAGCCCCAGACCAGAGCGCTTTTAAGCTTATGTGGAAAATCTTTATGAATCTGGGCGGCAAAATCAAGCACGGTGCTGCCCTTCCTCAAGATAAAAGGGCGATCCATATCAGCCGGCTTACCGGCCGGTTTGCCGTAGACCCGGATGATGTTTAATATTTGGTAAAGCCTTCCCTTGAGGTCCTCCAGGCCACTGCCGTTGCTGGATACCGGAATAATCTCCAGATCAGGCCACAGTTCTCTTAAGACCTGCAGATTTTCCGCTGCTTCCCGGTGATCGCATTTATTGCCTAAAACAAGGAACGGAACCGGGGCAATGATCATCCCTTCTTCCGACAAATCAATTACTTCGCGATTCTGAAGTACCAGCATCAACCCTTCGAGCTGGTCGAGACATTCGGAAGTGAACAGATCAAGAATCACCAATATTGCGTCGGCCTCTTTAAAAGTGCCGATCAGACCGGAGGGAATGTTGTCAACAGAAAGCGGCGGGGTATCAACCAGCTGGATAAAAGTATCCTTATAGGGCATCATTCCACTAACCGGTAAAGCAGTTGAAAACGGATAATCTGCAACTTTTACCTTGGCCCTCGAGAGAGCGCCAACAAGGGAAGATTTACCGCTGTTGGGGTAGCCGGCGAGCACTATCTGACCTGCTCCCTGCTTCTCAACGCCAAAGGGGTTGAAGCCTTTGCTCTGCTTCTTCTTTTTACCT
>JBFYYZ010000137.1:0-7581 GCA_041309745.1 Bacillota bacterium
TCGGCTCCGGCAGTGATAAAGGGGATGCTGATCGCTGTTTCGGTCGTTGAAGAAAGCTCAATTTTTGCTTTCTCTGCTGCCTCAATCAGACGCTGCAACGCCTGTTTATCCAGACGCAGGTCGATCCCCTGATCTTTTTTGAACTCTTCGGCCAGCCAGTCGACAACTGCCTTGTCAAAGTTATCGCCACCGAGATGGGTATCGCCGTTGGTCGATTTAACTTCAAAAACCCCGTCGCCAACCTCGAGGATCGAAACATCAAAAGTCCCGCCTCCTAAGTCGAAGACCAGGATTGTTTCATTGCTCTTCTTGTCCAGGCCGTAGGCCAGAGAAGCAGCCGTTGGCTCATTGATGATCCTTAAGACATTCAGCCCGGCAATTTTTCCGGCATCTTTTGTAGCCTGGCGCTGAGCATCGTTAAAATAAGCCGGCACGGTGATTACCGCATCGGTTACTTTTTCGCCTAAGTACTTGCCGGCATCTTCTACCAGTTTTTTGAGCACCAACGCCGAAACCTCTTCCGGGGCGTACTTTTTGTCGCCGATAATAAAGCGCACGGCATTGTTTGGCCCGGCTTCCACATTGTAGGGCACCAGTTTTCTTTCAGCTTCAACCTCGTTAAACTGGCGTCCGATAAACCTCTTCACAGAAAAGAGGGTTTTCTCCGGGTTCAGGGCAGCCTGTCGCTTGGCGACCTGGCCAACCAGTCTCTCGCCGGAATCTTTAAAAGCAACAACTGAAGGCGTGGTCCTTGAACCCTCTGCGTTTGTGATCACCTCCGGTTTGCCGCCTTCGATGACCGCCACGGCAGAGAAGGTGGTGCCGAGGTCAATTCCTACTGCTTTTCCCATCATTTTCACCTCATTTTAAATTATACTAATCCAGCAAGCCGTCACTGGCCACTTTAACCCAGATACATTCCTGGGCATGGCCAGCCAGCTCTTCCTTTATCATCTTCTTAATATTTTCAGTATCCTTCTGGGTCTGACCGAAAATCTCATTACACCCGTCATCTAGGTCCAAGTCGATTCCCTGCTGAGCGAGGGCATGCACGGCTTCCAAGTGTTCTAAAATCTCGGCATACTTTTCCCTGGTAGCCAGCGCATCGCGCATCATTTCTGCTTCTTCTTCATCAAGCAATTCAAATTTTTCTTTCGGTGCTCCACACTTGGGACAGAAATCAGGAGGTTCTTCTCCTTCATGCAGGTAACCGCAGACTTCACAACGCCACATTTTCATTTTTCGTTTCCCCTTTCGGTTTTTATTCAACTCATTAAGATTTTAATGCAATGCAGAGCCTGATTTTTTCACCCCGGGAAGCCTTGGCCATTTCCCGGTCGATGGTCAGAATCATCAACTCAGGAAACTCTCGGTGCAGGGTTTTTGCAGCTGCCAGGTGCCAGAGCCCAGAACCCTTAAGCGGCCACTTCAAAGCCAGTTCTCTTAAAGAGCCGCTGTCCGGCACAATATTTAGCCTGCTCCAGGGACCTCGTTCCAGCATTTCGTATAGATAGTCGATTATTACTTCCGGCAGCAACTCTTCGCGCTGGATGCGGCTGATTTCAGTGTATGCTTCAGCCGCGGCAAGCGCAGTTAACAGGTGAATGCTTTTTTGGCGCGCTTTGGCTGTCACCTGCTCACTGTGATTATCCTTGAAAAGGTAGGAGAGCAGGGCTGATGAATCCCAGTAAATTACCGCCATTTTATCAGCCATTTTTATCCTCTCCGTTAAAGTTGTGCCCGGCTTTTTTAACAGGTAGTTCTACCGGTGTGTCAACATGCTTCACTGTATGGGGACAGAGATCGATCAAACCACAGCTGGTATAATTCTTTAACCGTTCTTCAAGGGAAAGGGTTGTTCCCTGGGCCGGAACCAGCCTGGCTACCGGAATGCCCCGGTCGGTAATAACTATTTCCATGCCGCTTTTAACATCTTTAATCAGTCTGCTTAAATTTATTCGTGTTTCCCTGATCCCGATGTAGTTCTTTTTCATTGCCGGCACACTCCAATGTAGTAACAGTTACTACATTGATTATAAGCGGATCTGTGGCTACTGTCAAATGCTTTTGTGTACACTAGCGCTACAAACTATTTTTCAATAACCATCAATGTCAGCAATTTAATGCAGGAATGGAAGAAGCGTTGTCGAATAATGAGTAGAGCGGATGAGACCTGATGGAGCATCTGCAGCTTCAAATCTATAAACAGACAAAGACAACCTACATTGGCTTTCTGGATATTACCGGGGGGTTTATCATTGGGGGTCATTACAATTTCGCGTGAATTCGGCAGCGGCGGTGAAACAATCGCCCGCCTGGTAGCCGAAAAAACGCGATTTCTGCTTGTCAACAAAGAAACAATCACCCAGGGCCTGGCAGAACACGGTATTGAAAAACCGGCACCGCGTCTCGAAGCGGCACTTCGTGATGAAGACTTAGCAGAAGCCGTGCACAGCTATATTGAGGCGATGCATGACTATATTTATGATCTGGCGATCCGCAATAACCTGGTCATTCTCGGGCGCGGCGGTTCGGTGCTCTTTCGCGACTATCCACCAGCCATACACGTTAAGGTGATTGCCCAATTCACACACCGGGTTAAGAGGGTGGCCAAACTCTACGATCTAAATACTGAGACGGCTGTGAAACTGGTGAAAGAGCAGGATCGTGATACCAGCCGCTATTACCGGCAGCTGTTTGATATCAACTGGGCAAACCTACGCGCTTACGACCTGGTGCTGAATACCGAAAAGATGGGGTTGGAAGACGCTGCAGACATGATCATCGCCGCTTACCGGATTCATGCCGAACCGCGGGAACTTAAAGACGGCCCAAGTGGAATAGAATTTGAAGACCGGATCTTCAGTTCCCCAACTGAGGAAGAAAACGGGCACTTTATGCATCCCAGCGAAGAAGAGTTTGCCCGTATGCTCGATTTCTATCGGATTAACTGGGAATATGAACCGAAAACCTTCATGCTGGAATGGGACAGTGAAGGCAACGTGGTGGAGGCATTTTCTCCCGATTTTTACCTTGTCGATCAGGATCTCTATGTGGAACTGACCACTCAGAAACCGAAACAGGCCTGGCGTAAAAGCCGCAAAATCAGACGCATGAAGGAACTTTACCCCGATATTCAGGTTAGATTGATTGATAAAAAGGGTTTTGAAAGCATGCTGAAAAAGCACAGTATTGATCAGGATGAGGGAGAAGAACGGTGAGCGAAAAAAAACCATATAAAGATGACCAATTGAAAATCATCATCACACAGGAAGAGATCGAAGCGAAAATAATCGAGCTCGGCCGTCAGATTTCGGAAGAATACGCCGGTCAAGAGTTGATCCTGGTCGGTGTGCTAAGGGGGAGTGTTTACTTTATAGTTGATTTGAGCCGTAAGATGTACATTCCTTTTGCCCTTGATTTTATAAGCATCTCGCACTACAGCGACACCTCCGGATCGGCCGGGGTGGTGCGTATCACCAAAGATCTTGAAGTTAGCATCACTGATAAACATGTGCTAATTGTGGAAGATATTGTTGATACCGGTTTAAGTTTAGGCTACCTGATTCGCAACCTCAAAACCAGGAATCCGGCAAGCCTTAAGGTCTGCACCCTGGTCAACGTTGAAGCGCGGCGCATTGTGGAAGTGCCGGTTGAGTTTAAGGGATTTGACCTGCCCAACATATTCGTGGTCGGCTACGGTCTCGATTACAACGAAAAATACCGCAACCTGCAGTTTATCGCCGAATTTAATCGCCCCTAAAAAAATTACATAAAAACACCAGGCCCCAACAGACCTGCAGTTTCACCTTCAGAATCCATTTCTTCGGCTATCTACAGTCGCTTTCTTTCGCCCCTACAGACGATCTCCTTCGACCTCCGACCGATTCATTCAGATCCTGTGCTGCGGTTTTCCGGCGCTTCCCGACGCTGTTCCGGTTTGACCCTTCCCATTGCCTTTCTGCTGCCGTTCCTTTCAGCTGCCCGACTCTCTTGGAGTTTCCGGTTTCCAATCCAAGCTTGCACTTATTTCTTCTTCCGGTTTTCCCTTCGATTCGGACCTGGTTCACCTTCCAGTCTCTCGGAACCTGGTAAAGCCATATTAGCATGGAGTTTGTAACTTGTCAATAGTTCTTTGAAAAATTTCTATAAAATATTAATTGGATCAATTTTACTTTCGTGGCTAACTGTTGGAAATCATTCCTGTTTCTCTTATAAAAGTTATTATTTCCATAAAGGGATAATCATGATTATGGCTAATAATATAAACAGCTAATGACACAATAACAACCTGTTTTGAAGAAATCAAAGTACCGGGTCAGGGAGCAGTGGTAAGTTCGATGAAAATGACTGAAGATAGATCAACGGAAATGGAGAAAAAAAACAAAGGCACTATAACTGCGGTTCGTGGCAGTGTGGTCGATGTGCACTTTTCAACAGCTCTGCCTCCTTTGAAGCACAAGCTGGTAACCGGTTTTGAAGACGAAATAGTGATTGAAGTTGTTTCTCATCACCAGGGCAGCATTGCCCGCGGCATTGCCATTTCACCAACCCGTGGCCTGAAGCGGGGTGATCCGGTCACCGACAGCGGCGATATGCTAAAAGTGCCGGTGGGTAAACAGGTCTTGGGGCGCATGTTCAATGTTTTTGGTGATACCATTGATGAACTGGAGCCTTTAGACGATATGGAGCTAAGAGGCATCCACCAGCCCCCGGTTTCTATCGCCCAGCGGATCACCACCTCAGAAATCTTTGAAACGGGCATTAAGGCAATAGATCTACTGACTCCTCTTGAGCGTGGCGGTAAGGCCGGCCTCTTCGGTGGAGCCGGTGTCGGCAAAACAGTTCTAATTACGGAGCTGATCAACAATACCGTCGGCAAACATAAGGGTGTCAGCATCTTCTGCGGTATTGGCGAGCGTTCCCGCGAGGCGGAGGAGCTCTACAGTGATATTAAAAAGGCTGGGGTGCTCGACAACACGGTTATGATCTTCGGGCAGATGAACGAACCTCCAGGCGCCCGTTACCTGGTTGGCCACAGCGCTCTGACTATGGCCGAGTATTTTCGTGATGATGCCCGGCAGGATGTGCTTCTGCTGATCGATAATATTTTCCGCTTTGTGCAGGCCGGCTCAGAGGTTTCCGGATTGCTCGGTAAGATGCCTTCACGGGTCGGCTACCAACCCACCCTTTCAACCGAAATCGCCGGTCTGCAAGAGCGGATCTCGAATACGGCTACCGGGGCAATTACCTCGATTCAGGCAGTTTATGTGCCGGCCGATGATTTTACCGATCCTTCCGCTACCCACACCTTTGCCCATTTGGCTGCTTCGATCATTCTCTCTCGCAAAAGAGCCAGCGAAGGCTTATACCCGGCGGTTGACCCTTTACGTTCCTGGTCCAAGATGCTTACACCCCTGGTCGTTGGCGAAAGACACTATAAGCTGGCCCAGGAAGTGAGACGCAACCTGGCTGAATACGAAGAGCTGAAGGATATTATCGCGATGCTTGGTTTGGAAGAGCTTTCGCAGGACGACCGCCAGGTGGTCAACAGGGCCCGCCGCCTCGAGCGTTTTCTAACCCAACCCTTTATCACTACAGAGCAGTTTACCGGGCATCCGGGAAAAGTGGTCGATCTAGAAGACACCCTTGAGGGTTGTGAGAGGATTTTAAATGATGAATTTGCTGAGCGGTCAGAATCAGATCTCTACATGCTCGGCAAAATCAGCGAAGTCAAGTAGACCCTGACTACTAACTCAAGTCTCTACAAGTCTCTACACTGTGTATCAAGTTATCAAGTTATTGAAGGAGACTTAACATTGAAGCTGAAAGTGCTTTTGCCGGCAGAAGTGCTGCTGGATGAAGAAGTGGAAAAAGTGACCGCTGAAGCAGAAAACGGTTTCTTTACCTTGCTGCCGCGCCATGTTGATTTTGTAGCTGCCCTGGTGCCGGGTATCTTTTCATACCAGACGACCGGTGGGGCAGAATATTTTCTGGCCCTTGATGAGGGTATACTCGTCAAGCAGGGCGAGCAGGTTTATGTTTCCGCCGCCCGGGCCATGCCCGGCGATAATCTCGATCAGCTGCAGGATACGGTTGAAAATGAACTTAAAGTGCTTGACGAAAATGAAAAAAAAAACCCGCACCGTGATGTCCCGTCTTGAGGCTGATACTTTAAGGCGCTTTACCCGCATGGGAGGTGAGCGGCGCTGACCGCTGCAGAACAGAAAGATCGTGAAAAGAATCTGGCCGGAACCGTTGGTGACAAGGCAACCAGGCGTATTAAAGCCCGGCGCACCCGTGATCGCAATATCTGGTTCGGCGTCGGCATGTTCGGAGTTGTCGGTTGGACCGTGGCCATCACCACGATCATCGGAGTTGCCCTCGGAATTTGGATTGACAGAACCTGGCCCAGCTCCTATTCCTGGACGCTTACCCTGCTTTTTATTGGGCTGCTTGTCGGCTGCCTCAACGCCTGGTATTGGATAAAAAAAGAAAGCGGACCCGATGATGATTTTGATGAAGGAGGCGAAAACTCCTGAACTGGTTTTTCTTAATTCTTGCTTTCCTGGCAGGGGCAGTGCTGGGTGCGCTATTTTTCGGCGGACTCTGGTGGACTGTGCAAAAGATGACCGGCACTAAGAGGCCATACTTGCTCTCATTAGCCAGTTTTTTAATCAGGACAACGATTATCCTTTTCTGCTTTTACCTGCTGCTGCAGTCCGGATGGTATAACCTGTTTGCTGCTCTCTTCGGCTTTCTGCTGGCCCGCACGGTGATTTCCTATAAGCTGAACCCTGCAGACAGAAAACGGCAGGCACAATGAAGTTTAGAAAGGCGGATTTGTACAGATGAGCATAAGCCCTGATCAGATTATCCTGTTCCAGTACGGCTGGTTTATGATCAATGCCACGATCGCTTTTACCTGGATGCTGATCATTATTTTATCCCTTGGATCCTGGTTGATTACGCGCAGGCTTTCCTCTGAGGGAACGCTGACCCGCTGGCAGAATTTACTGGAAGTGCTGATCAGTGGTATCGAGGGACAGATCCGCGAAATTAGTCGTCAGGACCCGGGTCCTTACTTACCTTTCGTCGGTACCCTTTTTATTTTTATTGCCATCTCCAATATCCTGGCCATTGTGCCAGGCTATATTCCCCCAACCAGCTCACTTTCGACCACCGCTGCTCTGGCTATCTGTGTTTTTGTTGCTGTGCCGATTTTTGGCATCGCCCAGCGCGGGATCCTTAGTTACCTGAAGCAGTATGTTCAGCCTACTTTTTTCATGCTGCCTTTTAATATCATCGGTGAAATCAGTCGCACCCTGGCGCTTGCTGTACGCCTTTACGGCAACATGATGAGCGGAACGATTATTGTTGCCATTTTGCTTACCATTACCCCACTTATATTTCCAGTAGTTATGCAGTCTTTGGGTCTGCTGACCGGCTTAATTCAGGCTTACATCTTTGCCATCCTGGCTATGGTCTATATTGCCTCAGCCAGTAAGGTACACCAGGAATTAGAGAAAAAAGGAGAGCGATAAAATGGAAGGCTTAAGTTTAATCGGGATAGTATCAATT
>JBFYYZ010000138.1:0-3390 GCA_041309745.1 Bacillota bacterium
AAGCACCTGGAGGCGATGGCCGACAAAGGCATCATTATCTCACGCAAAAAAGAAGGCGAAGCGTATTATGGCCTTCTGCCCCTCATCCCCGGTGTTTTTGAGTTTCCCTTCATGAAAGCAGAACTTACTCCGATGCATACCCGATTGGGCGAGCTCTGGGAAGAGTATCACGCTGAGGGCCTCGGAGCGGCATTCGCCGGCAATCCCACCCCGCTGATGCGTGTGGTGGCGGTGGATAAGGCGATCCCCTCCCGTGACCGGGTTCATCCCTATGAAGAGGTGAAACGGTTTATCGAAGATGCTACCTACATTGCCCTCACCAACTGTGCGTGCCGGGTAAGTGTCGCTGCCTGCGACAAGCCGAAAGAGGTGTGCCTCATTTTCGGCCACGCGGCCGAGTTTCTGGTAGAGCGTGGGTTTGCCCGCCAAATCAACCGGGAAGAAGGGCTAAAGGTGCTCGACCGGGCCGAAGAAGCAGGCCTGGTGCACACCAGCAATAACAGCGCCGACCGGTCTAATTTAATCTGTAACTGCTGCCCCTGCTGCTGCACCGTGCTGCGCGGTAAAACCCAGCTGCACCTTCCCCATGCCTTTGAACCCAGCCGTTACCTGGCAGAGGTTATCGCCGATGATTGCTCTGGCTGTGCCATCTGTGCTGACGAACGCTGCCCGGTGCAGGCCATAACTCTGGTCGATGATGTCGCCGTGGTAAACCCTGAAGAATGTATCGGCTGCGGGCTTTGTGTGAGCGGCTGCCCGAGTGAAGCGCTGCTCCAGGTTGAAAGGGCAGAGATTCCCGTTATCCCGGCTACCGTGTCGGAGATGGGCATGAAAATTTTGCAGGAAAAAGGAAGGCTCGAAGCCTTCCTGAAAAAAATGAACGAGTAGTATTATCAGCTTAAATCTTAGCTTGTTGCTGGGTAATACAGTGAATGTTGCCCCCGCCCAGGAGGATTTCCCGGGCGAAGATGCCAATTACCTCGCGGTCGGGAAAGAGCTCTTTTAGTTTTTCTAACGCCGGACGGTCGGCCGGGTCTTCAAACAGCGGGGCGATAATCGCGCCGTTGGCAATATAGAAGTTTACATAGGAGGCGGCCATCCGGTCGCCTTCTTCTCTGGGCATTGTACCTTCTATGCTGTCCACCCCTTCGCACTCTGCGGCGCTAATTAGAGCCGGGGATGGCAGCTGCAGCTTATGGACTTCGAGCTTACGCCCTTTGGCATCGGTGGTCGCCGCCAGCACATCAAGCGCTTCCCTGGATATCTCGTACTGCGGGTCGTTTACATCATCAGTCCAGGCCAGCAAAACCACCCCAGGCCTGATGAAGCAGCAGATATTATCGATATGCCCATCAGTTTCATCGTTGTAGATACCCCGGGGCAGCCAGATCACTTTTTGAACGTTCAGGTAGTCACCCAGGTAGGTTTCAATCTCTTTCCGGCCAAGAAGAGGGTTACGGTTGGGGTTGAGCAGACATTCCTCGGTAGTCAGCACGGTGCCCTCGCCATCACAATGAATTGAGCCGCCTTCCATCACAAGGGGGGCCTTGTAGCGATCAACACCGGCAAGCTCGGCTACTTTGCGGGCAACCAGGTCATCCTGATCCCACGGAAAGTAGAGGCCGCCATCAAGACCGCCCCAGGCATTGAAGTCCCAGTCAACTACTCTTAGACCGCCCTTACCGTTCACCACAAAGGTCGGGCCAACATCGCGCATCCAGGAATCATTGTTGGACATTTCCACAACTCTAATCCGCTCCGGCAGCCTGTTCCGGGCGTTGGCAAACTGCTTAGCTGAAACGCACATCGTAACCGCTTCAAAGCGACTGATTGCTTCCGCTACTGCAACGAATGCTTTTTCAGCCGGCTTGGCCCCCATGCGCCAGTTGTCGGTGCGCTCGGGCCAGATCATCCAGCAGCCTTCATGAGGTTCAAATTCGCCGGGCATGCGGAAACCATCAGCAGCCGGAGTGCTTTTTATCGTTATTGTCATTGTGTTCCTCCCAATAAAGCCTGTTTTCAGCCTGATCGTAAACTATCGATTGCTCTCCGTCAATTACTTCATCCATCCCAATTGACCGCCCTGAATAAGCTGTGTTATCATTGCTCAAACAATTGCGCTAAACGGGGAGAACTCATGCAAAACCTTAAACTGGTCAGTATCGGCAAGCAGGGCAGGCGGACAAAAATTAAAGTGGGCCAAGTGGTTATCGGTGAAGGTTTTGTTGTTGTCGGTGGCCCCTGCGGTGTTGAAAGCGAAGAACAGACCATTAAAACGGCTGAGGCAGTTAAAGCCGGTGGAGGGATGATGTTCCGGGGCGGTGCTTTTAAACCGCGCACCTCGCCTTACGATTTTCAGGGCCTTGGCCTTGAAGGATTAAAAATACTGGCCAGAGCCAGGGATTTAACAGGTCTGCCGATTGTGACCGAGGTGATTGACCCCCGTGATGTATCCTGGGTCTGCGAGTTTGCTGATATCCTGCAAATCGGGGCCCGCAATATGCAAAACTTCTCTCTCTTAAAAGAAGTCGGACGGGCTCCCAAACCGGTTCTCCTGAAAAGAGGTATGTACTCCACCCTCAAGGAATGGCTTAACTGCGCCGAGTACATCCTGGCTGAGGGCAACCCCAACGTGGTGCTCTGTGAACGCGGGATCAGAACTTTTGAAACCTACACCCGCAATACCCTCGACTTAAGTATGATTCCGGCGCTCAAAGAGCTGACCCACCTGCCGGTGATGGTGGATCCCTCACATGGCACCGGTAGACTTAGCCTGGTTGAAAAGATGAGCCTGGCAGCCATAGCGGCCGGGGCCGACGGCCTTTTGGTCGAAGTGCACATTAACCCCTGCGAAGCTAAAAGCGATGCCGACCAGCAGCTCAATCCCGATCAGTTTAACAAACTGATGCAAAAAATACACAAACTGGAACAGTTTATGACCGATCCGCTATTTAATACTTCTATCACTGGGGGAGAACAACGATGAAACTCGAAGAAATCAGGCATAGAATTGATCTAATCGACTCAAAGATCCTGAAGCTGCTAAACGATCGCCTGGAACAGGGCCTTTTAGCGAAGCGCTTCAAGGATCAAATTGAAGATCCCCGGCGCGAAGAAGAGATCATGGAAAAAGTTAAGCATAACCCTAACGCCCTGGTTGAAAAAGATTTCAGCGAAGAGCTCTACAGGATTATTCTTACCCAGAGCAAAACACTGCAGGGGCGCGAACTTGTAATCACCGGTTTTCAGGGTGAGCACGGCGCCTACAGCGAAGAGGCTGTCCGGTTATACAATAAGGATTATGTTACGCTGCCCTGCGTCACCTTTAATGAAGTTTTTGAAGGCGTAAACTCTGGTATGTACGATTACGGCATCGTACCGGTGGAAAAT
>JBFYYZ010000139.1:0-6150 GCA_041309745.1 Bacillota bacterium
TCAGAAAGGAGTGTTTGATTGATGGCAGATTTTGAAGCATTGGCGGGAGCCATAATCGAATGCAACGCGGCGAAGGCCGGCGAGTTGACCCAGAAGCTGGTTGACGAAGGAGTAAAACCCTCAGAGATTATCAACCAGGGCCTGATCAGCGGCATGAACGTAGTAGGAGACCGTTTTAAAAAAGGGGATATGTATGTTCCCGAAGTAATGATGGCTGCCAAAGCAATGCACGCCGGGATGAATATTGTCAAGCCTTTATTGTTGGAAGGTGAAAGTTCGACCACAGGCAAAGTTATTGTCGGCACCGTATCCGGCGACCTGCACGACATTGGCAAGAACCTAGTCGGCATGATGATGGAATCGGGCGGCATGGAAGTTGTGGATTTAGGCACAGATGTATCACCGGAGCAATTTGCAACCGCTGTCCGCGAGCACAAGCCGAATGTAGTCGGTTTAAGTGCACTCTTAACCACCACGATGCTGGCGATGAAAGACACCATTGAAGTGCTGAAAGAAGAAGGTTTAAGAGACTCGGTTAAAGTGATCGTCGGCGGTGCACCGGTAACGCAGGACTTTGCCGATGAGATTGGGGCGGACGGCTGGGCGCCTGATGCGGCTTCGGCTAAAGATTTGGCCCAGAAGCTGGCCGGCTAACCGAGCCTGACCGTAAACCAAGTTTAGAAAGGAGATAAAGTTTGTGGATAAATGCGTAAGGGCACGTTATAAAGTCAACGGTACCCCGATGTTTCGGATGCTGACCGAATCGCAGCAGAGAGCTATTTATCAGGCCGCTCTCGAGATTTTAGAGAGAACGGGAGCGGTAGTTCACGATCAGGAATCGCTCGAACTTTTTAAGAAAGCGGGGTGTTGGGTCGAAGGCGAGCGGGTTCGCATCCCGGCCGGCATCACTGAGTGGGCTGTAGCCGCCGCTCCGTCGCGGATCCTGTTGTACAACAGGGATGGAAAACGGAGTATGGTTTTGGAAGGCCGTAACACCTACTATGGCCCCGGACCAACCAACACCTATCATCGCGATCCGGAAACCGGTGAAAGAAGAAGACCTGTGTTAAGCGACAGTGAAAACGCCGGTAAAGTTTGCGATGCCCTCCCCAATATTGATTTTACAATGGATTTAGGCACCCCAACTGGGGTAACCGATAACCTGGCTGACGTTTATGCTTTTAAATCTCTGGTTACCAATTGCCGTAAACCGATCGTGCACTGGGGTTTTGATATTGAGCAATACCAGGATATCATCGACATTGCCTCAGCTGTCGTCGGCGGTTTGGAAAATTTACAGAAGAGGCCTTTTATTTGCCTTTACTCTGAACCAAGCTCGCCCCTGGTTCACTCCAGAGAGGCCATTGCCAAGGCGGTATTTGCCGCCAAAAACAGGGTTCCTATTGTTTACACTCCCTGCGTCATGCTCGGTGGCACTACACCGGCAACAATGGCTGGAACAATTGCCCTTGGTGTTGCTGAGAGTTTGGTCGGGATAGTCGTTTCGCAGCTGGTTCGTGAAGGATCGCCGATTATCATGGGCGGCGTTTACGCCATTATGGATATGAAGACCACAGTTTACAGCTACGGCAGCCCCGAGTTTCATATTATGCAGGCTGGGGTTGCTGAAGTGGCCCATTATATGAACATGCCGGTTTTCGGAACTGCCGGATGCACCGACTCGCATACCCTCGATGGTCAGGCAGCGGGCGAAGCGACTATGAGTATATTAATGGCCGCCCAGTCGGGTGCCAACCTGGTTCATGATGTCGGTTATACCGGTTCAGGTTCACAGGGTTCCTTATACCAGCTGGTGATGTGCGATGAAATTATTGGGATGGTTAAGCGTTTTATGCGAGGTATCATAGTTGATGATGAAACCCTGGCTGTCGAAGTCATCGACCGGGTGGGCCCCGGTGGCCACCACCTGGCCGATCCCCATACTATGAAACACTTTAAAACTGAAACCTGGTTCCCGAGCACCATTAACCGGATGCGCTACGATGAGTGGAAGAATACAACCAACTCCTCCACTATGGGCGACCGGGTAGCGCAAAAGATGCGCGATATCTTGAAAAATCATGAAGTTCCTGCTCTTCCGGCTGATGTCTTACAGAAAATTGACGAGATCATCAAGAAGGCCGAAGATCGCGAAGCGAAGAAGAAAAAGAAATAAAGATTACTATACAGTTTTTTAGTAAAGATTTATGGAGGATTTTATAATTGGCAGATTTTGAAGCATTGGCGGGAGCCATTATCGAATGCAACGCGACGAAAGCCGGCGAGTTGACCCAGAAGCTGACCGGCTAACCGAGCCTGACCGTAAACCAAGTTTAGAAAGGAGAGTCAGAATTAATGAAAAGTTGTTATCAGGAGCAGTCTTCAAACCACTTGCAGGTTCTATCCGATGCTCAGTGCCGCAGACTGATTGCCGCGGCGATGGAAGTTCTGGAAAGAACCGGAGTTACTTATTTAGATGATGAAGCAGTAGACCGGATGAAAAAAGCCGGCTGCTATGTTGATGGCCGGCGGGTACGTATTCCCTTCCGCCTGGTCGAAAAAGCTTTAAATTCTGTTCCGCGCAAGGTTACCCTTTGCAACAGCAGAACCGGTCAGCGGGTGATGGAGATGGAGGGGGGAAATGCATACTTCGGAACGGGTTCCGATACCCCCAACTTTATTGATCCCTACACCCAGAACCGGATTAAAGCCAGCCGTAAAACCGTTGGGATGGCCACCAAGGTGATCGATGCCCTGCCGAACCTAGACTTTGTTATGTCACTCGGCATTGTTCAGGATGTTCACCAGCTGGTCTACGATCGTTACCAGTTTGAGGCGATGGTTTTAAACACCTCCAAGCCGATCGTAATCACTGCTATTGACGAGCCGGGATACGGTGATATTATCAAGATGTGTGAGATTATCGCCGGTGGCGAGGAAGAGCTGAGGAGCCATCCGTTCCTTACCCTCTACGCCGAGCCGATTTCCCCGCTACAGCACCCGAACGATTCAGCCCGCAAGCTGATGTTAGCTGCGAAGAAAGGCCTGCCGGTTGTTTACACCCCCTGCATCATGGCGGGTGGCACTGTTCCAGCCACGCTGGCCGGAGCAATGGCAAACGGACTGGCCGAGAGCCTCAGTGGTCTGGTTCTGAACCAGGTTACAGCTGAAGGAAGCCCCTTCATTATGGGTGGGGTCTTTACCGTGATGGATATGCAGACCACCATTTTTTCTTATGGTTCACCGGAATTCGACCTGATGATGGCAGCGCTGGCTGATATCCATCACTTTCTTGATATCCCGATGTTTGGAACCTGTGGCTGCACTGATGCCAAGGTGGTTGATGAGCAGGCCCTGATCGAAGGGGCCATGTCAATTCTGCTGACTGCGCAGTCCGGAGCCAACCTGAACCACGATGTTGGTTACATTGAGCACGGCAACACTGCATCACTGGAGTATCTGACTATCTGTGACGACCTGATCGGCATCGCCCGCAAGATTGTCAGCGGGATTAATGTCAATGCAGACACACTGGCTCTTGATGTTATTGATCAAGTGGGCCCGGGTGGACACTACTTAGGCGAGGAGCACACTATGAAGCACTTCCGGGAGGAGACCTGGTACCCGCGTCTCTTCCAGCGCCAGATCTATGAAAACTGGGCTGCCGAAGGCTTCAAGACCCTTTTCGACAAGGCTAACGAAAAAGTTATTGATATTCTGGAAAACTATGAGCCCGAACCTCTGCCGAAAGACGTTCAGCAGAAAATGAAAGATATCATTGCCGCTGCAGAGTCAAAGCTGAACAAGTAATAAAAACTGATAACAGGTGGGGAATGAGTGATGGCCAACCTGGCTCTGGGGATTGATACCGGAGGCACTTTTACCGACGGTGTAATCTTTGATCTTGATCAAAAAGCAGTCTTAGCCACAACAAAGGTCGAAACAACCAGGCATAACCTGACCCTGGCGATTAACCGCTGTCTCGATAATCTGGTTGATGCGTTGCAAAATGAAAAGCAGGGTCACTATGATATCAGGCAGGTTAAGATGGTTTCGCTCTCTACTACCCTGGCAACCAATGCCATTGTAGAAGGACAGGGAGCAGAGGTAGGCCTGATCCAGATCGGCTTCGAGCCGACTACAGGCCTGCCCACTCCTCACTTCTCTGTGATCAGGGGTGGCTGCACAATCAAGGGCCGCTTCAAAGAAGAGATTGATCTTCGGGAAGCTGAAGCGGCGATCCTGGCTATGAAAGACCAGGTGGACGCTTTTGCCGTTTCCGGATATTTAAGTATCCGGAATCCGCTCCAGGAGATCGAAGTTGGAGAGCTGATTCGTCGGTTAACCGGTTATCCGGTGGTGGCTGCTCACCAGCTGAGCACTGATTTGGGGATGCAGGAACGCACGGTCACAGCCGTGCTCAATGCCCGCCTGATGCCACTGATCACCGACCTGATGAACTCAGTCAAAGAGGGGATGGCAAGGCTGAAGATCGGAGCGCCCCTGATGGTGGTGCGTGGTGATGGCAGCCTGATCAGCGAAACGAAGGCTCGCGAGAAACCGATCGAAACAATCCTTTCCGGGCCGGCGGCCAGTATTATTGGCGCGCTGACCCTGACCGGTGTCCGGGAAGGGATCGTTATTGATATGGGTGGAACAACAACCGATGTTGCGGTTTTAAAGGATGGCCGCCCGGCGCTGAATCGCGAAGGAGCGGAAGTAGGCGGTTGGCTGACCAGGGTGAAAGCGGCAAAAATTACCACCATTGGACTTGGCGGTGACAGCTTGATCCAGGTCTCTCGCAATGCAGTTCTTAAAGTAGGACCGCAGCGGGTTTTTCCGCTGTCCTGGATTGCCACCCGGTATCCATATCTTAACGATGAACTGGCCAATATCGAACCGCTTGATTATGCCACGATGGATACCCATCCGGCAACAATTCTCACCTACATCAGGGATCCGCTGAACATGAAGCTTACCGATACCGAAAACCGGATCCTCGATCTGATTCGGGAAGGACCGCATACCCTGTATCACCTTAGCCGGAAACTGCAAAAAGAGATCGATCTTTTACCCTGGCAGCGTCTGGTTAACACAGCTGCGGCTCACCGGGCTTCTCTGACGCCAACCGATATCCTGCATGTCAGCGGTCAGCTGGCAATCTGGGATCGCCGGGCGGCAGACCTGGGCACAGGCATGCTGGCAGCGCGCTACCGGGTCAGCAGCGAAGATTTTGTAAAAACGGTGATGGATGAAATCCTTTATAAACTGGCGGCCATTACCTACGACCGCCTGCTGGCTGAAGAAGGGCTTAAGTTCAATTTTAGCGAGCAGGATAGCGGAGAATACATGATCAAAAAAGTTTTAGGCATCAATCATTTGGGGCAAGACGAACAGGTATCTTTTATAAGTAAACTTAACCATCCGCTGGTTGCTGTCGGCGCTCCTGTTGAGGCGTACTTTCCGGCGCTGGCCGAACGCTTGCAGGCCGAGCTGTTTATGCCCCGTCACGCCGACGTGGCCAATGCCGTCGGCACTGTAAGCGGCAAGGCGGTTGAACGCATGACAGTGCTGGTCAAACCGGGTGAAGGGGGAGGCTTTATCGTCCACACCCCGCAGGAAAGGCTAACCTTTAGGGTTTTTGAAGAAGCGATTGACTTTGCCTGTAAAGAAGGCCGGCGCCTGGTCAATGAACAGGTTGCTGAAAGCGGCGCAGTTGATGTGGAGACGATGCTGGAACGCCAGGATCGCTATAGCACCCTGATGGCAAATGCAGATAAAGAAAATCCCGATCAACGCATTTTTATTGAAAGTACAATTGAAGTATCGGCTGTCGGCAGAACCTGGAGCGATTGATGTAAAAACAAAATTTGAATAAAACACAGATCGATTCCGACCTGTGATAAGATGGAAAAAATAAAAATATAGGAGGTTTAGCTGCCGGGAAATACCGGTGGGAACGAAAATGATTATTATTGGTGAACTGATTAACTCAACCCGTAAGGCCATTAAAAAGGCGATTGATGAAAAGGATGTTGCCTACATCCAGGACCTGGCCTTGAAACAGGAACAGGCTGGCGCTGATTTTATTGATGTAAACGCCGGTGCCTATGTCCACGATGAAGCAAAACATCTGATTTGGTTGGTCGA
>JBFYYZ010000140.1:0-3676 GCA_041309745.1 Bacillota bacterium
TCCCTGGTATAATCAATCACCACAAAATGCTTCTGCAGCTCAGTATGGGGCAGGTGACGGCGAATCGACAGAAAACGGAGATAGATACTTTTATCTGAGAGGCTGTAATAAAAATCTTTGATTAAAGGTTCATCACTGATTTTTACCGGTCGCAGCAGAATTTGCACTCCCTGTTTAGTGGTTCGGTAGGTTTCAAAGTGTTCTGGATACTCGCCCTTTTCTCCTGTAAAAAAAGCCTGGTCGGGATAAATCAAGGCCCGCTTTTTAGCTTCTTCTATTAGCCAGGGACGAAATTTAGGGTGAGCAATAACAATCAAGGACATGGCCCGCTCGCGAATATTCTTACCATGCAGGTAAGCAATACCATACTCGGTAACCACATAATGCAGGTCGCCCCTGGTGAGGGTAACTCCGGCCCCTTCTTTCAGAGCCGGAACAATGCGCGAAGCCTCATCGTCCCTAATGGTTGACTGCAATGCCAAAATATTTTTGCCACCTGGTGCAAGCACGGCTCCACGCATAAAGTTGGCCTGGCCGCCAATACCGCTGTAAAAGGTACTGCCAAGCGATTCAGCTGAAGCCTGCCCGCTTAAATCAATTTCAAGAGCGCTGTTAATGGCCGTCATTCGGTTATGGCCGGCGATAACCAGAGGGCTGTTAGTGTAGTCAATCTCCTTAAACAGGATAGCCGGATTATCATCGATGTATTCATAGGTTTTTTTAGTACCCATACAGAAAGAAGCGACAAGTTTACCGCGGTTGCGGTTTTTCATCGTATTGTCAATGACACCTTTTTCCATCAGTTCGATCAACCCATCCCCAAGCATCTCCGTATGTACACCAAGGTGTCGTTTATCGGCAAGAAACTCAAGCACTCCGTTCGGGACGCTTCCATATCCAACCTGGATAGTATCTCCGTCTTCAATAATCTGAGCAGTATAGTGCCCGATACGTTCGATAATTTTTCGATCAAGTTGAGGCTGAATATATTCAAGAGTTGGCTCATCATAAGGAACCAGGTAGTCAATCTTAGAAACATGGATGAAGGTATCACCATGCACCCGGGGCGTCAGTTTGTTAACCTGGGCGATTACCAGGTCGGCATTTTCCACTGCTGCCCTGGTAATGTCAACGCTGACTCCGAGGCTGCAAAAACCGTGTTCATCAGGCGGAGAAACCTGAACCAAAGCAACGTCAACATGAATCTGGCGCCGGCGGAAAAGGTCGGGAACTTCCGACAAAAAGATTGGAGTATAATCGGCTGCCCCTTCGTTGACTGCCTTGCGGGTCAGGTTACTGATAAAAAAGGAATTTTGCCGAAAATTATTTTTCAGTTTTTCATCGTTGTAAGGGGCGACGCCAAGTGTCCAGACGTGCAATATTTCAGCATCAAAAAAGGCTTTTGGATGCGATTCCACATATTCAGCCAGCATCTTAACCAGTTGTTGAGGTTCTCCGCAACCGGTCGAGATGAAAATCCGGTCGCCGGCCCTGATGTTGCTGAAAATCGTTTTCGGAGAAGCACATTTTTCCGGGTGATGTTTGGCCAGTTCATTTATCTCCTTCAAGGCGCTTCACCTACCTCTCGCTTCATTCTAACAGCCGCTCCTTGTGCTGGCAATAAAAATAGCGGGCACTACAACAACAGTAAAAAGCATTATGAAGCATCTTCAGGTATAATGTATTTATTAAAATTGAATCTGGGAGGTCCAAAAATATGAATCTTTACCTTGATACTGCAAATGTTGATGAAATCAGAGAAGCTGTTAAGTGGGGCGTGATCTGCGGGGTCACAACCAACCCGTCGCTAGCTGCCCGGGAAGATGAAGATTTTGCAACGATCCTGCCTTCTATCTGTGAACTGGTAAACGGTCCGGTCAGTGCCGAAGTTATTTCGCTCGAGTACGAGGGGATGGTCAGTGAAGCCCGTAAACTGGCTGCCGTCCACCATAACGTGGTTGTAAAAATACCGATTACCCCGGAAGGCATGCAGGCAGTAAAAACACTGGCGCAAGAAGGGATAAAGGTAAATGTCACCCTGGTCTTTACCGTCAACCAGGCGCTGTTGGCTGCCAAAGCCGGGGCGTCTTATATCAGCCCCTTTATTGGCAGGCTTGATGACATTGGACACCGGGGAGTCGATCTGGTGAGTGACATAGTTGATGTTATTCACCTGCACGACCTGAAATCCGAATTAATTGCCGCCAGTATACGACACCCCGAGCATGTGACTGCTGTGGCCCTGGCCGGCGCCCACATTGCCACTATGCCTTTTAAAGTTTTAAAGCAGATGTTCAAACACCCGCTTACCGATTCCGGAATTGAGAGTTTCTTAAACGACTGGAAAAAAGCAGAGGCAGCACGCAAGAAGTAACCTAAGTCATTTTTAGCAAGGTGAGGACGGCATAGCAAGCGATGAAAATAGTCAACAAACCGGTCCTGCTTTTCCCGGTTATCTCAGTTGCATTGGTGATCATTGCTTTTTTGATGGTTAATGTGACTAAATCAGAACCGGAAGAAAAAACTGAGCAGCAGGTAAAGTATATTGAGCCCTATGCTATTCAACACACCACCGAGCCTCAAATCTTTTTTTACCCGGAAAACCCTTATCCCGGTGATTTTTTAGTGATTGAAGCTGCACCGGTTGAAATGAACAACACGGTGATGATCGAATTTAGTTTTCCGGGAACTATATCCGACTATTACCACTTTGGCGAGAGCCTGTTTATAGTAGCCGGGATTAGCTACGACACAGAACCGGGCATCTACACGTTAACCATTAAAACAGAAGACACTGAAGACAGCAATATTCTGGTCATCGCAGATCTAAACATAGGCACGAAAGATTTTCATGTATCACGATTCAGCGTGCCGCCCAGCACCACTGTCGGCTGGACCGCGGAACGCCTGGCCGAGGACCGTGAGAAAACCAGGATCGCCCGGGAAACAACAGAACCTTATCCCCTGTGGCTGCAGAAGTTTGTGCTGCCCACCGAAGGCAGAATTTCGTCCGAGTATGCCGCGATCAGGTATATCAATGACAACCCGCCCCGCCGCCACAACGGTATCGATATTGCCGCTGATGAAGGACAGCCTGTGGTGGCCACCAACAGTGGCATCGTCCGGCTGGCTGAGTTTTTACTCTCCGGCGGCAACACAGTGATCATTGATCACGGCCTTAACCTTTCCAGCACCTACATGCATTTAGAAACCCTTACCGTTTCTGCCGGGCAGACAGTCGAACGCGGCATGCAGATCGGTACATTGGGCATGACTGGCTATGCCAGCGGCCCGCATCTGCACTGGGAGCTGAATATCGGGCATGCACCGGTTAACCCCATGCAGCTGCTCGATAATGATCTGCTCTGGATTCCTCCTGCTTACGTCCAAACAATGCTTGAATAGCAAACAGAAAAGAATCCTGACTGATTTCAAAAAATACAAATGAGAGTACAGATCAGGCTTTCTTAGAAGTTATAAGTGAGCATTATGTGAACGATTTAGAATTACTGGCAAGTCAAGGAGCATAGCAGGACCCGGCACTCAAATAAAAATATCTCCTTTTCGGATTTTTTTGAGTGCCGGGCCGACTCAGGAGACTGGGTGTCGACTTAGGAGGTCTCCTGCGGCGCACCTTGACGAGCCGTTTGTAATTCTTAAGTGAACAATTGTGAAC
>JBFYYZ010000141.1:0-17359 GCA_041309745.1 Bacillota bacterium
CATGTTGCTGGGTACAAATGAACCGCGACCGATGATTGGACCGGCAATCCCTTCACCGCTGCATTTTTTACAGCTGTCGGCAACTTCACGGATAGTGGCCTTGATATTCGGATCTTTAGTTGAATAAACCATTTTGCCATCGAATGTAAGATCTTCCGCCGGCACTTCGAGAAGATTTGCTGCAATCTTATAGATCTGACCCATAGCATCTGCGGCAGCACTTTTAACTGAGTTGCCACAGGTGTAAGTGATCCGGCTGCCAACACTCTGCCATTCGTAGGGGGTAAAATCGGTGTCGGGGACCTTGATGTCGATTTTTTCTATCGGGATATTCAAGCCTTCAGCTGCAATCTGGCTGATGGCTGTCAGCATCCCCTGGCCCATTTCTGTAGCACCAATCATCACATGAGCACTTCCATCTTCATTGATGCGAATAATTGCCGATGAAGAAGCGTTACTGGGCTGGGCGGGGCATTTGACCAGACCCGAAATACCCTTACCGCGGAACTTGCCTTCCGTTTTGCCCCAGCCGATTTTTTCAGCAACTGTTTTCAGGCATTTATCGAAAGCAACATGATGAACAACCTGGCCGGCCGCGGTAGTTGATCCTTCTTTCATCCCATTAATCAGACGTACTTCCAGTGGATCCATTTTCAGTTCTCTGGCTATTTCTTCCATCTGGCGCTCGATGCCCCACTGCATTTCACACATGCCAAAACCGCGCACGGGCCCACCAATTGAGTTATTGGTATAGACACAGTAAGAATCGGTTTTAACATTGGGAATATCATAAGCGCCGCTTGAACTGTAACCGGCTGCCCGGACAATGTTAACACCATATTCGGTATAAGCGCCACCATCCCAAACCATTTTGTATTCAAGAGCGGTGATCCGGCCATCTTTACGCACCCCGGTTTTTAAGTGGGAGTATAATCCCTGACGCATAAAGGTTCCCTGCATATCTTCTTCGCGGTTGAAGACAATTTTGACGACATGACCGGGGAACTTAATCGCTACGGGAATAACCAGACCTTCAAGAGAAGCACCGGCTTTACAACCGAATCCACCACCGATGTAACTGGAGATAACCCTGATGTTGTGCATTGGCAGCTCGAAGGCCTTAGCCAGCAGCTGGCGAACTACGTTTGGTGATTGAGCAGTACTCCAAACCGTTAGTTTTCCACCCGGGCTCCAGTGAGCAGCAGCCTTGTGAGTTTCAATCGGCACATGCTGCATCTGGGGCACATAGAAATCTCGTTCGACAATCAGATCTGCTTCAGCGAATCCTTTTTCAACATCGCCCTTGCGCAGCTTAAAGTGGTTGCTGATATTGGTGCCTGGAACAGGATAAAAAATCGGCACCCTTTCGTAGGCTTCAAGGTTTTCGTGCACTAAAGGAGCGCCGGGTTTCATCCCTTCTCGGGGATCAAAAACCCCGGGCAGCTCTTCGTATTCAACATCAATCAGCTCAACGCCTTCAAGGGCAGCCCTTTCGCTCGTTGCCGCAACAATAGCAACAGGTTCGCCAATAAAGCGCACTTTATCTACAGCGACAAAATCCCGATCTACAAGGTAAAGCCCGATCTTATTAGGATAATCTTTTCCGGTCATTACAACCTTAACGCCCGGATGAGCCTGGGCCTTACTAGTGTCAAGTTTTTTAATTTTGCCATGCGGCACAGTACTTTTCTTCATTTTGACATAAATAAGCGGACCGAGGAAACGATCGTCGATAAACTCGGCTGCGCCGGTTACCTTATCAACGCCGTCTTTGCGCTTGACTGAAGTTCCAACATATTTTAAATCTGCCATCTAGATTCCTCCTTTCTCCTTATTTTTTTGCGGAGGCTTTGATCGCCTCTCTGATTTCCTGGTAAGCGCCGCAGCGGCAGAGATTACCGCTAAGCGCATCATTGATGTCTTTATCGGTCGGGTTAGGCTTGCGCTGTAGCAAGGCTTTGCCGGACATGATCATTCCCGGTGTGCAGTAGCCACATTGAAAAGCAGCATGATCGATAAAGGCCTGTTGCAGCTTGTCCAACTCGCCGTTTTTTGAAAGCCCTTCAATGGTGGTCAGTTCTTTGCCGTCCAGTTCAACTGCTAACACCAGGCAGCTGTTGACCGGCTTGCCATCCAGCAGCACAGTACAGGCACCGCATTCACCAATTTCGCAGCCTTCTTTAGTACCGGTAAGATGCAACTCTTCGCGGATGAACTTGAGCAGGGTCTGACCAACAACTGCTTCCCTGGTTTCACGATCTCCGTTAACTGTAAAGTTAATGCTTACTTTTTTTGTCATTTTTACACCCCCACTGTCTGTTCCAGACCGCGGCGGACCAGAACCTCGGCAATATGGTAGCGATAGTCTCTTGAGCCCCTTAAGTCGGTAATTGGGGAGATATCTTCATGGACAAATTTTGCAGCTTTGGCCCAGTCTTTTTCGCCCTCCTCGTTTACCGCTTTCTCGACAGATAGGGCCCTGACCGGGGTCGGGGCAACCGCACCAACGGCGACCCGCACCTTACCTCCCCAGTTTTGGACGGCAACGCCTACGGTGGCAAGATCGACAGAACCGGTCCGTGAAGCTTTCAAATAGACGCCCTTTCCGGCAGGATATGGTTTGGGGATCAGGATTGAATGAACAAGCTCGCCCTTTTGCAGTGCATTTTTACCGGGACCGAGGAAGAACTCCTCAATCGGCATTGAGCGCTGTTGATCCGGGCCAATCAGGTTAATGACAGCTCCTAAGCTGTAAAGTGGCGCCGCTGTGTCGGCGGCTGGTGATGCATTGCAAAGATTACCGGCCAGCGTTGCCCGGTTACGTATCGGGTAGCTGCCCACACTGTGCGCTCCTTCGGCTAAGGGCGCAGCATTTTTGACAATCGGTTCAAACAAGGCGATCTGATTAAGGGTAACTGCCGCACCGATTGTAATGCCGGCATTATCTTCTTTTAATATTTTCAGCTCTTCTACGCCTTTGATATCAACCAGTAAGCGGGGCGCAAATTTACCGCCGCGCATCCCCACCATCAGGTCGGTTCCGCCGGCCAGGGGGAAAGCATGCTCGTTAGCCTTTAAGGCATCAAAAGCCTGCTTTAAATCGGAACATTTTACATAATCGTAAGAAAGCATTTGCTTGGCTCACCTCCGTTTTCTATGATATTTTGAAGTAAATCTTACTTTGCCAGCTCTTTAAGCGCAGCTACAAAAATCTCCATCGGCGGCTTAACGATCCCTGCCCCAACCTGACCGATACCGGGCTCTTTGTGGGCGATGCCGGTGTTAATGCGCGGCACAATGCCCTTTTCCACTACTTTGCGGACATCAATACCGGTTGGAGTGCCTTTGAAGTCCATCGCCGGAATGTTAAAATTGGTGTTTTCCGCCACTGTTATTTCATACATTTCGTTGGTTGCGTCAAAGGCATCGGACGGGGAACCACCAATAAAGTTAACAATCGCCGGGGCTGCCGCCATGGCAAAACCACCGATGCCAACTGTCTCGGTAATGACACTGTCGCCGATATCTGGGTTAGCATCTGCGGAGCTGAAACCTGAGAAATATAGCCCGTCCGGCACATTAGCCGGTGCTGTAAACCATTTGTCACCAGTGCTGCTGACTCTGATCCCGAAATCGGTTCCATTGCGAGCCATAGTGGTGACAACAGTTGAGTTCTCTACACCATGTGCAGCTAAAGCCATGCTCTTGCAGGCGGCCATGATGGCGTTAAGTGAGGTTAAGTCGTTGCTGTGCATGAAGGCCAGCACTTCTGCCGCCGCTGTTGCTTTTTTGCCCTTGAAGTATTCCGAAACGTTGGAGAGATCGAGGCGCGGTGCATCGTAGTCGGTTTTTTTGCCCCACTGGGTCTCAACGATAAAGGGCGCAATGCTGCGAATAAAGAGCGACGTGGTAGCCCGGTTGCGGTTATGACCGTCGTCTCCCATGTGCAGGGCCTGGGCAATGATCGATTTAATATCAATTCCTTTAGCCAGGTGGACTGCTTCTTTGATTACCGAAGCGTAAACTTCATCAAGCCACTTTAGACGGTTTAGGACCGTTTCATCGTAAGCGCCGTAACGCAGCACTTTACCGTAACCTTCGTTCATGTTTGAGTAGGTAAAACCGCCCCATTCTTTGTCTTCAAGGATGAAGACCATTTGCGACGGGGTGGTGACCCCAGCCATCGGGCCAACGGTGTTATAGTGGTGGCAGGGAGCATACTCGATTGCTCCGGAAGCCGCCAATTTTTCAGCTTCTTCACGGTTTTTGGCCTTACCCTCGTAAATCAACCCGCCGATAATCGCCCCTTTAAGAGGCCCGCTCATCCTGTCCCAGGTAATCGGGGGTCCGGCATGGAGAAATAGATTATCTTTCATGCCTGGAATTACATCTTTTGCCCGTCCGACATCAACCCAGACCGGCCTGGAAAGCATCATACGTCTTACTGCTTCCTGATTTGCCTGATCATACTTACTCATTTGACGCACACCTCCGAAAGAATTTATTTTAATTTATCAAGCAGGCTGAGCAGATTTTCGTCACCCATAGCGGGCGGCTGCCAGCGCACGTGCATTACCGGTGTTCCCCGTTCTTTCAGAGTCTCGGCAAAACCTTCGAGGCCCATATTGATTATTTTAAGCTCTTTTTCGAAAAGCTCAATCATTTAGCTGTCCTCCCTTATCTCAACGGTACTTAATTTTCACCCCCACCCCGACCCTCCCCCCTCAAGGGGGAGGGAGTTTTTAACTAATCTCCCTCATTGTTAAGGGAATAAACTTAATGGGTGAATGGCGCTATTCATTATAATACCCTTCGTATAACTGTCGAATAACAACTTCCAAAGTTTATAAAAGTGCGGCGAGAAAAGCCACGGCATCGGCGTTACTCGGAAAGACCAGAACACCGGCTGCTTCAAGCTTCGCTACCTGTTCGTTTCGCTTTTGTGGATCACTGTCAGTGCCGCAAACAGATGTTACAAAGATCAGGTGTCTTTCGTCCTTGGCGGCAATCTGCTGCGCTTCTTTGATCGCCTCCAGGGCTGAGCCGGCAGGGTCGTGATGGGCGTTATAACCAAGGACAAGGTCGAGTACAACCACAGCTGTTTCGGGATCTTTTGCTTCCTTGACAATCCTGGTGTTGCGCAACGAGGGATCAATCATCGGGTGCAAACGCCCCTGGGTAAACTCGTCCTCGCCAAAATCAATGATGGTATGTTCAGTGCTTTTATAGACGTCAGCAATCGCTTCTGCGCCTTTAAAACTTAAATTAGTGTAGATCGGTTTGAGCTTATGCTGCAGCATGACCAGGGCTTCATAAGCCAGGGTACCTCCGGAATAAAGGGCCCGTAAATACTTCTGGCTGCCGGCAAGTTTGCTTTTTTGCTCTTCAACCAGCCTGGCATCAACTTTTAGTTCCACTTCGCCCGCGGCATCCTCTTTATGAGCGAGGCTTACTGCTTTATGGGCTGCTTCTTTTAGGGTTGCAGCAGGCACACAGCCGGCAGCGCTGACCTGATCGAGATCGCCACCGAGGAAGTTTACGACAACCGGCTTTTTGCTTTTCTTCGCTACGGCAAGCACTTTTTCGGTCACTGAAGCATCTGGCGGCTTGGAAACTATTACAACAATCTCTGTCTGTTCGTCTTCGAGCAGAGCTTCAAGTCCCATGATCATGCTGATCCCGCCTACTGCCTCTTTTACATCACGACCGCCGGTACCGATACCCTGACTGATTCCTTCGCCTAAGTTATTAATCAGGGTTGATACCTCCTGCAGCCCTGTTCCGGCTGCAGCTACAATGCCAATCTTGCCTCGTTTTACTTCATTGGCAAAAGCGAGCGGCACGCCATTGATAATGGCAGTTCCACAATCGGGACCCATCACTAAAAGTCCCTTTTCTTTAGCTTTTTGCTTCAGGGCAATTTCCGCTTCCAGGGCAACGTTATCACTGAAGATCATGACGTTGAGACCAGAATCAAGAATCAGGTTAGCTTCCCGTTCAACATAACGGCCGGGAATAGAGATCAGAGCCATGTTCGCACCGGGAAAATTATGAAGTGCCGTTTCAAAAGTGCGGGGAACAAATTCGCCGAGCAGGTTTTCCCGATCCACCGACTTATTCATTTCTGCGAGGGCACCCTGAATGGCCTGCTCCGCCTTTTCTTCGTTTTCGGCTCTGACGGCGATGATCAGGTCGTTGGCACCGGCTTCTTTTTCTATCTCCTCTGACCAGAGCCCGCCAGACTTTAAAAATTTCTTGTTATGATCGGTGCCGATAATTACCTCGGCTTCCAAAACACCATCAAATCCCCTGACCGTATTGGAAAGCCGCATCAGGTAGACAGAATCACGAAACATGTTTTTAGATATATAGCTTTTAAGAACCAATAATATCAACCTCCTGCTGAGAGCTGTTAGCTATTGAAATAATATAGACTACAGATATAAGTACGGATCTCTACTTAATTTGCATTGATTATTTTAAAAATTAAACATATACAAAGTATTTCCTTTAGATTATATCACTAAAATGCAGTTTGTCTTTTGTGTAGATACAACAAATTTATTGACAAAGTTTGTCCTCAATTGCTATGCTTAGCTCAGATGCTTTTCTAATCACCGAGGGGTGAATATCATCCAAAAGCAATATGGCATTACGGTACGCGAAGCGCTTTCGCTAGATCTGGTAGATCGGCTGAAGGTTGTCGGCGGTGAAAATGGCCTTGACCGGGTGATTAAGCTAGTCAACGTCATTGAAGTCCCCGATATTATGGATTGGCTGGTGGATGGCGAGCTTTTGCTGACTACAGGTTATTCGTTCCGTGAATATCCTGATCTGATGAAGTCGCTGATTCCCAGGATGAACGAAAAAGGCAGTGCCGCCCTGGCGATCAAAACCAAACGCTACATGCATGAAATCCCCGATGAAATTATTGAAAGCGCCAACCTTTACGACATCCCCCTCCTCGAAGTGCCTTTCGATCTCTCGTTTTCGGAAATTATCGCCCCGATTTTAGGTGTGGTTTTTAACAAGCAAAACAAGATCTTACAAAAGCTTGAACAAGCACACAGAAAATTAATGGATCTGGCTTTAAACGGCAGTCCGCTTGAGGAACTCTGTAAAGAAACCGGCAAGTTGATCTCCAACCCCGTCGCCATTGTCGATCGCGAGGGTTTTATCATCGTTAATGATGAATGCCCTGATCAGTATAAGTTTGAACTGTTCTTCTCTGACGGCAGTATCGAAGTCAAGAAAGAGAAGCTGCGCTTCGGGAACATCAAAGAGGTCAGATATTCTCTTGAATATGCTTCGGACAACGACGCACCACCAACCATCAAGGCACTGCGTATTCCGATCATCGCTGATAAATATCTATACGGTCATATGGTGGCCATTGTCAACAACCCTGTTTCCGAACCTGATATTTTAACCATGGAGCGGGCTGCTACCATTGCAGCGCTTGAATTTACGAAGCGCAAGGCGATCTATGAAATAGAACGAAGCTACTACAGCGATTTTCTGGAAATTTTGCTCTCCTGTGATTTCGAAAGCAGCGGCGAAATTGTGAACCGGGGGCGGGTTTTTAATATTGACCTTGAACTGCCAACGGCGGTAATCTTGGTAAATGATAACCTTATTGAACAGATTACAGAAATCAAACAGTATATGAACATTAGCGGCTCCAGGTCAAAAGAGGGGCTTTTAAAGCTGATTAACGGCTTCTTCAAGCAGGCCAAGATTGAAAATTTCATTGCCGGCATCAAAGGCAACAATATTGTTATCGTCGGCAGCATTGCCGGAGAAAGCCCCAACAATAGCTTAAAGGAAATTGTTACAAAGCTGGCCAATTACCTCAACAGCTCGCTGTGCCCCGATGAATCTTTAAATCTTGGAGTTGGTCGGCTTTTCTGCGACCCGCAGCAGATCAACCGCAGCTTTGAGGAAGCCCGCGAAGCGCTGCGCATCGCCCAGCTTTCCGATCGCACCCAGGTTGTGTTTTTTGATAACCTTGGATTTTACAAGATTTTAAGCGAGAAGAATCGCGGTGACCTTGAAAGCTTCGTCAATGACTTGCTACAACCTGTTTTTGATTATGATCAAACCCGTAAGGGCGAACTGATTAAGACCTTAGAGACTTATTACGATACCAACCGCAACCTGAAGCTGACCTCAACAAAGCTCTTTACTCACTATAACACCGTGCTTTACCGGATCCGTAAAATCGAAGATTTGACCGGGGCGAATTTCGACAACCCCGAAGACTCGCTTAACCTTGAAATCGCCATTAATATCCTGAAACTATTCCGCAGCCAGAAAGTATAACTTTTCCAAGACCGGGCATCAATGCGACTCTCGCTGTCCAAATTTTTCACATAGAGTTATAAGCGATCCATAAAAAAGAGGCAGGTTAGCTACCTGCCTCTTTTTATTAACTCGTTCTGCTAAACTAGGCTTTCTTTTCTCCATACATGTGCAAACCGCGTTCTTCATCTGTTCCCGGAATAATGTTATCGAGAATCAGACCGAGGATAGCAGTTACGGCCATCCCGGTTGAACCGATCGAAACCACAATATTAGAAAGCCACTGCGGCTCGAAGGCTACGCCGGCTGTCTGGAAGTAGTACGGCAAGCTCAGACCCATGAAGAGAATGAAACCCATGATCATCTGGTTACGCATCGAACTCAGGTCTGCTTTGGCCGAGTTACTGATACCGATCGAAGCAATCATTCCGAACAGTGTGCAGTATAAACCACCGACGATAGCACCGGGAATAGTTGCGACGAGTCCACCAAATTTGCCGATGATCCCCATCAGGATCAGGATCACAACCCCGATGTTAACCACGTAGCGGCTTGCTACTTTAGTCAGACCGACAAGACCGATGTTCTCAGTGTAGCTGGTGCTGGCCAGACCACCAAAGAGAGCACCGACAAAGCAACCCAAACCTTCCATACCAATACCGCGGCTGATCTGCTTATTAGTAAGGGGAGGGCCATCTGCGGCTTCGTTGCAAGAATGGTAGTCACCATAGGATTCGATTATGGAAGCCAGGTAACCGGCAAGTATGATCAGGAAAAAGCCAACTTCAAACTTCGGCATACCCCAGGGCAGAACCCAGCCGCCGGGACCCCAGGGAAGGCGAATCCAGGGAGCGTTTCGGACGGCATCGAAGCTTACCTCGCCTAAAATAATACCGAGGATATAAGCAACGACAATAGCCAGCAGAATCGGGAAAAGTGAAAAGAAAGGCTTTTTCGGTCCTAGGATCAACGAGAAGAAGAAGGCAAAGACAATAACGGTAATAGCCAGCCACCAGTTGGCAGCTGCCATCGGTGCGCCGGCCTGGTAAAGTGCCAAACCGATCATCGCGATAACCGGGCCGATAACAACCGGGCTGGTGTATTTCTTTAACATGCCGATCAGGCCGGTAAAACCGATCAGCATCTCAACGATAGCGCCAAGCAGAATAGCGCCGGCGATATGCTGCATCGACACTTCCATGCCACCGGCAATAGTCATGCCGATAATCGCAAAAAACGGTCCTAAAAATGAGAACGATACACCTTGAATAATAGGCAGACGAGTACCAAAGTTAACCTGGAAAAATGTAGCAATACCGGATGCGAGCATAACGGAAGCAACAAGAACAGCAATCTGCTCCGGTGTGGCGCCAAGGGCCGGCGCAATGATCAGCGGAACGGCTACGGTAGCGCCAAACATGGTTAAAACGTGCTGAATACCTAAGCCTAAAGCTTTACCAAATGGCTTCGGTATTTCATCCAGCGTGTAAACCATTTTTCTACCTTCACTCATAGTCTAATCCTCCTTAACAAGATGATAAAACCGGTCCTGCCAAACGTTATTCTTCTTTATAACACCTCCTTTAAGCTACCAGAAATAAATTCCTATTTACATACTTCTCAGATAAGAGCTTAAAAGATTTAGTTAATATTGTTTTTTCTTAATTTTACTTAATTCAATGCCTCGCATCAAAAACCTTTATTACTTGTAAATAATTTTAAAGCTTGATTTTTATATCATTTATCCAACATCAGGCCAGAACTTAAAAATTCTTTTATTGTAACGGTCATGCCAATTGCCAGATCAAAACCGGTAGCAGAGCCAATTCTAATCATGTCATTTATTTTCTCCGGCGCTTTAAACCCCCTGCCAAGGGCCTCCAGGTACTTTAGAAAAGGTTCCGGAGTCAAGCCCTGCCGTCCGATCTCGATCATGTGGCGGCCAAACAGCCCGGTTTGGGCAGAAAACGTCTCTACTTCTGGGCGTAGCGAATCCATAAATTTTTTTCCTTTTTGACCGAAGAGATTAGCAACAACAAAAGCTGCGTGAATCAAATCGTCTCCGGTTGGCGTTAAGCCATGCCCCATCCCGCAAATATTTCGACAATATTTTATTGATTCCTGCTTATTTCGATTGATCAGTGCTTTAATAATAGCCGGAAAAAGATCAGCGATGGCCTGTCTGTGGAAATCTTCTCCGCCAGGCCGATCCAACAATACCGCTGAAGGGCTGGTAATTTTTAAATCTTTCAGGATGGCCGAGTAGTAAGGTAAAGCTAAGCTGATCTCTATCATATTCTTAAGTGTATAAGAAACCGGTGCGAAGGATTTTTCTTCTCCTCCACGCCGGTCGACAATCATTGTGTTTTCCGGTGCATCGAAAATAGCCCTGCCATCTTCAATCCGGCCTCTGTTACTCTGCTTTAGCAAGCGCTTAAAATGCTGATAATCATCGATGGCGAGACCGATCGATGCCGGTCCCCTGGCCAACTGCCGATCACCGATAAAGAACAGGTGCGGCCAGCCGGTTACCTGGAAGTTAGCCACGTGCTCATGTATCGACAGCAGCTTTAAACTGTAGCAACCTCTGTATGGTTCAAGGTCGGCAGCAGCCCAGGTGGCAGAGAGAGTTACAGAGGGCGCCGGTTTTTTGTTGTTGATCGAAAACAGCAGTCCTCACCCCGGTCCAACCATCATAATTTGGTAGTAATCAATGAAAAGTGAGAGAACCTTTTTCACCCCCACCCCAACCCTCCCCCCTCAAGGGGGAGGGAGATTTTTCCCAAACTAGATGGTAGGAGTACTTGGTTCTCATTACCAAAAGGTAAGAAATATATCGTGACCTATCGACATTCCCCTTACATAAAAAAGGAGATCTAGTTTAAATGACACCCTGTTCTTGCATCTCTGCAATTTCGTTCTTACTGTACCCAAGGGCATTAAGGATTTCTTCGGTATGCTGGCCGAGGGTTGGCGGCGGCAGGGTAACCGCTCCCGGTGTCAGCGAAAGCTTGGTCGGCACACCGATCAGCTTGATCATACCGGCCAGGGGATGTTCCATTTCAACCACCATCTCGCGTACTGCAACATGCGGATCGGTTAGCACCTGGTCAATAGTGCGGATGCGACCGCAGGGCACTCCGGCCTCCTCCATAACAGCTACCCACTTTTCAGTCTTCTCCTGCCTGGTAATCTCCTCGATAATGGCCTTCAGCTCGGCCGAATGCTGATTACGACTCTGTATGTCGGCAAAGCGGGGATCTGAGTTAAGCTCTTCGCGGTCGAGGGCCTTGACAAAGCTTTCCCAGAGGCGCTGGTTGCCAACGGCGAAAATGACATAGCCGTCAGCTGTTTCAAAGCTTTCGTAAGGAGTAATCATCGGGTGACGGTTACCCACCCGCTGCGGCGTCTCGCCGGTAGCCAGGTAATTGCCAGCCTGGTAGGTTAGGATGGCAATAATTGAATCCATCAGCGATACATCAATAAACTGCCCCTTACCGGTTTTATTCTTAACCAGCAGGGCCAGCAAAATTCCTTCCACGGCATGGAACCCACCGAGGATATCGGCAATGGCCACACCAAGGCGCTGGGGCGGGCCATCCGGGAAACCGGTTATACTCATCAATCCCGCTTCTCCCTGGATCATTACGTCAAAACTGGGCTTCTCCCGGTACGGGCTATTATGGCCGTAGCCGGTGATCGAACAGTAGATGATATCTTCCTTAATTTTCCTGACATCTTCGTAGGTCAGGCCCATCTTTTCGGTAACACCAATGCGAAAATTCTCGACAAATATGTCGGCGTCGGCGATTAACTGCCTTAAGATCTCCTTCGCCTTCTCTTCCCTCAGGTTAAGAGTAATACTTTTTTTATTCCGGTTAAACGAGAGATAGTAAGCCGATTCGCCCTCCAAAAATGGCGGGCCCAGTTCGCGGGAATCATCTCCTTTACCCGGGGTTTCCACCTTAATTACTTCAGCACCCATATCACCGAGTTTCATCGTGCAGTAAGGACCGGCAATAAAACGGCTTAGGTCGATTACCTTTAAACCTGAAAGTGGTTTGTCCATAGTCTGATCCTCCTTTAACTGAGCAAATTGTTTCTACAGCAAACGCTTGATTCCTGCCAAAAATATTTTTTAAGCCGCCCCCTTTTCTTTTCCGGAGCCGGGATGTATAATTTAGGCGAACACAAGTTCGCTTATAGGTGGTAAAATTTTATGAACAGCAAGGTTATCTTTCTGGCCGATATGGAATCATTTTACGCCAGCGTAGAGACAGCCCGCAACCCCGCTTTGCGCGGCAAGCCAGTTGCAGTTTGCGGCGATCCGGCCCTGCGTCACGGGATTATCCTCGCTGCCAGCCGCGAAGCGAAAGCCCTGGGGGTAAAGACGGGCCAGCCGGCCTGGGAAGCGCGGCGGATGTGTCCCTGGATTGTTTTTGTCCACCCGCACATGCAGTGCTATATTGACTATTCACTGCGTATCACCGCTATTTTCGAGCAATTTACCGATCGGGTGCTGCCCTATTCGATCGATGAGCAGTTTCTTGATTTAAGCGGCTCCTTTTTGCCGGGTGGTTCACCCCGGGCGGCAGCACAACTGATGTTCGAAAAGATCTGGGCCGAAACCGGGATCCGCTGCCGGATCGGTATGGGTGAAAATCCACTGCAGGCTAAAATGGCCTGCGACTGCTTCGCCAAGAAGCGGGCGGATCTTTTTTTCGAGCTGAACAGCGCCAATTATGCCGCCCTCACCTGGCCCCTCCCAATCGGATCGCTCTTCGGGGTGGGGCACCGCATGGTCCGCAACTTACAGCGCATCGGAGTGCGCACGATCGGCCACCTGGCCGCACTGCCGCGCGATATGCTACGCCGGCGCTGGGGGATCTGCGGCGAGGTGCTCTGGCTGAATGCGCAGGGCATTGATTATTCTTCCGTGGAGCCCGCCGACCAGATCCAGGAGCAAAAAGGAATCGGCCACACGGCAACCCTGCCCCGCGACTACCGCAAACAGCAGGAAATCGAACTGGTGCTGCTGGAGATGACCGAGGAGGTTTGCCAGCGCACCCGCCGTCATCATAAAGCAGGCACCACTATTCACCTTTACTGCCGGGGAGCCGATTTTGATCACCCGAGCGGTTTTTCGCGCCAGAAAAAACTGCCCGAAACTACGGCAAATGCCCTGGTTATCTACCCAACAGTCCTTAAACTCTTCCGCCAACACTGGGATCGCAAGCCGCTGCGGGCAGTCGGTATCAGTTTAAGCGGCCTGACTGATTACCGCCAGCTGCGGCTGCCGTTTTCGGCCCGCGATGCAAGGGAGGAAACGTTGATCCGGGCCGCCGACCAGGTGCGGGAACGCTTCGGAAAGACCAGCCTGTTTCGTGCTTCATCGCTCGGGTCGGGAGCCCAGCTGCTGCAGCGCGCCGGCAAGATCGGGGGTCATGATGCATGAGTAAAAAATTTAACCAGCAGTTTGCCTGCAGCCGGATGATGCTGCCCGAACATTGCGGCAGCCTGCGGCAGCATGCCGCCTCCCTTAAACGTGCGGAAGAGCAGCGCCGGCCCCTTAATGACGAACAGCTGCAGGCCGAACAACAACAGCTCCTGAAGGAGGCTCTGGGCCATAAGCTTAGAATAGTATTTACGTTGCTCGACGAATCCGGACGCAGCAGTTTGAGCGGTGTGCCCTACCGTATAGATGAAACTGCCGGCACGATTTACATCGACACCGGCAGCGGTAAACCTGTAAAGATCCGGGCCGCCTCGGTAATCGGCATTGTCAACGACCCCTGATCTGTTTACTGATAATCTTCGATTTCTCTTTACTTTACTCCATTTCAACGGTGCAGGCGATACCCTGCCCGCCACCGATGCAGAGAGTAGCCAGGCCGCGTTTTGCTTTGCGCTTTTGCATCTCATACAGCAGGGTTACAAATATCCGGGTACCGCTGGCGCCAATCGGGTGCCCGATGGCAATTGCCCCACCGTTGACGTTCACAATAGCCGGATCAAATTCGAGTTCCTGGCAGACTGCTAAAGCCTGCACCGCAAAGGCTTCGTTAGCCTCGATCAGCTGTAAATCAGAAACCGACCAACCGGCTTTGGCCAGCGCTTTTCTGCTTGATGGTATCGGCCCGGTACCCATAATCGCCGGATCAACACCTGCTGAAGCATAGCTTTTTATAATGGCCATTGGCTTAATACCAAGCTCTTTGGCCTTTTTACTGCTCATCACCACCACGGCAGCAGCGCTATCATTAATGCCCGAAGCGTTACCGGCAGTAACAGTACCGTCTTTTTTGAAGGCCGGCTTAAGCTTGGCCAACGCTTCCATCGTTGTCATGCGCGGGTGTTCATCCACGTCAAATATTAGCGGATCTCCCTTTCGCTGGGGTACTGCCACAGGGACAATTTCATCTTTAAAACGGCCGCTTTCGATCGCTGCCTGGGCCTTCTGCTGACTTTCGAGGGCGAACTGATCCTGTTTTTCACGCCCGATGTTGTATTTATCGGCTATGTTCTCCGCCGTCATGCCCATGTGATAATCATTAAAGGCGCACCAGAGACCGTCTCTGATCATTGAATCGGTCATCGTGCTGTCACCCATCCTTAAGCCCCAGCGCGCCCCGGCTGTCAGGTATGGAGCGGCGCTCATATTCTCAGTGCCTCCGGCTACGATAATATCGGCGTCTCCGGCAGCAATACTAGCGGCGGCAAGGGTAACGCTTTTTAACCCCGAGCCACAAACCTTATTGATCGACAGGCAGGGCACTTCAAACGGCAGTCCCGCTTTAATGGAAGCCTGACGGGCAACGTTTTGGCCAAGGCCTGCCTGCAGCACAGAACCCATGATTACTTCATCAACCTGTTCCGGTTTTACGGCAGCTTTATCGAGCGCTGTCTTGATGACCAGGGCTCCTAAGTCAACCGGACTGATATCTTTAAGCGATCCGCCGAACGTACCAACCGCTGTTCTGACAGCGCTTGCAATAACTACCTCAGTCACTAATCATCCCTCCGTTATTTATATTTATTAATAATTCGGTATTAATATTTATCCCCGGCCGATGATGTAGCGGTAGGGATCAACCTCGTTACGCAAAATGTTTAACTCATCTTCTTTTGGCGCATCACTGACTGTTACATTTTCAGCCCAGAGCAGCTCGAATCCGGTGTTTTCGACAATCTTTTCTTTTGTAATGCCCGGATGCATACTTTCGACCTTCATCCTTTTCGTTTGATCGTCAAAGCCGATCACACAAAGGTTGGTGATCACCTTGTACGGGCCGCTGCCGGGAGGCAAGCCCGCTTCTTCCCTGGCCCCCGGACCGGTCAGGTAACCCGGAGTTGTAACAAAGTCAATTTTTTCGGTAAACCGACGCTGATCCTGGGGTGTGATCATCATCGTTTTCCAGCAGAGTGAACCTAAGTCGTTGGCCCCACCGCTTCCGGGTAAGCGGACTTTGGGGGCTTTGTAATCTTTGCCAATCATGGTGGAATTGATGTTGCCGTACTGGTCGATCTGGGCTCCACCGAGAAAAGTATAGTCAACCAAGCCCCTCTGGCAGGTTTCCATAATTTCCGGCATGCTGCTGGCAGCCAGAGCCCGGTAAAAAGTGCGTGAATCTCCCACGGAGATCGGCATTGAGGGCAGCATCGGACCAATGCCGCCTGCTTCAAACATAATCATCAACCGTGGAGAATAAAGTTTCTGAGCGAGCATTGCTGCTGCACAGGGTGCGCCGGTTCCCACGACCACGATACTGTCGTCTTCGAGATAACGGGAAGCGAGGCAGATCATCAGTTCCATATCGTTATAGTCCATTATTATTGGACCTCCTTTGGCAGCTAGATTTCCTTATTTCTCGACCATATTTTCCTGGTACCTTAGTTCCTGTAGGCGAGCCATGCCGCCGATCTGATCAAGGTAACCGTTAAAGTCTTTTACTCCATAGATATTGCGCTGCAAAAAAGCGGCCAGATCTTCGGGATCGTTTTCCGCTTTCAGCCAGTCGCGCAAGTGATCTTCATCGCTAAAATACTCGTAAGCCATGTTGCCCGGGTAACTGCCAAAGGGCACCTCGATCACAGCATCAACAAGATAGTAGGGAATTACTGTTTTGGTTGGTTCGCGGCGGATCACCAGGTTGGGAACCAGCCTTTCGGTGGTTATGATCAACCTCTTGGCGGCCCGGGCCAGGTCACTGTCGGCCACCATAATCCCGTCAATCTGACAGTTGCCGTAAACATCGGCCCGGTGCACGTGGATTATGCCCACGTCGGGATAGAGGGCAGGAACCGCCAGGTACTTAATACCGGTAAAGGGACATTCCATTTCCATTGCAGCACTGTATTTCTGGGTATCAGTCCCCAGCATGCAGCGCACCGGCATGAAGGATAAGCCCATCGCTGCCGCTTTGTATCTCCAGGTTAAGGCAGCGTTAGTCCACTCAGTAGTATCGATTACCCCGCTTTCAATAGCCGTCCTGGCAATCTTTGAAAGGCCGCGTGCCTCAAGGCCGACAACATAGGCAATATCACAGCGGTCGATGCATTTACCGGCAACTAAAATTTGAAAGTCGTGGGTTGCCGTATGTCCGGCCAGACCTAAATTTTTCTTGCCCTGACGAACCATCTCATGTAGCACTGCAGTCGGAATGCGGTTGGCCCCGAAACCGCCAACCCCTATGTAGTCGCCATCGTTAATTAATTTTTTTACCGCTTCGCTGACCGTTGTTGTTTTTTCAACCATTTTTCGCGGTTTCTGATCGCGAAAATAGAGCCGGGCCCGGTCGGCATCAGGATCGGTATAGATCTTACCGCAGCCGCCTGGTCTGTAAGTTACATTTTTTTCTTTTAACAGTTTTGTGAACTCAGCCATAAAAACCACCTCCTGTAATGATGCGAATAATTGTGGATTAAATTTTTCCTGCAACTGTTAATAACCCTATTAACTATTCTCTAATTTATTATTATACCCTTCAATTATAAAATAAAAGGGCAGCAACCCGTTTCGCGTAAACGACAGAAACGAATTGGCCCTTATTAAGCAATC
>JBFYYZ010000142.1:0-4921 GCA_041309745.1 Bacillota bacterium
CCAGGATCCCAACCATGATATGACCTTTTGTCATTGCGGTGTAGGCCACCCCCAGTGCCAGTAATATGGCACCAGCCATTTCAACAAGTTCTACGGTTCCGCTTAGGGGTTTCCAGGGGATACGAAGGATTATGTTGGCTACAATTATTAGCATTGCCAATACCATGGCCAATTGGGCTGCCTGGGCTGTCCGTAAGGTCAGGTTGTGCACAAATTTCTCAAAAAGTTTGATCACTGGTAATTATCCTCCGTTATCTGCTGTTGCTGCTTTTATTAAGATTAGATGGGGCTGCCACTTAAGGCTTAAACTTCAGCCGAGGATGGAAGCCCCTTATAGCTATATGGATCAGTTATTTACCGTAGTTGCCAAATTCGGCTGAATACCTGGCATCAAGCTCGCGCACCATCTCTATGATCTCCTGGCCCGGGAGTCCTAATGAATCAGCCTTTTTGACCCATTCCTCCATGATCGGATCGATCAGATCGACCCAACGCTGATATTCGGCAGGATCAAGATCGATTACCTCGTGTCCAAACTCACTGACAGCATATTCCTGGCCGATGATCGTATGATCTGTCCGCAGTTTTCCATACTCAATCACGTACTTTTCATTTACTTCGTTAAAGATCTGCTGGACAGAGGGGGGCAGTGAATTCCAGGTGTCCAAGTTCATGATTTTCATAAAAATAATATTGTAAGTTGGCGGACAGTTGGTGATATGGCTGGTTACTTCAGCCAGCTTGAAGCCTTTTAAAACATCGGTTGGGGCAAGCAGCCCGTTGACCACACCCGTCTCCAGGTTTTCATAAGAGGCGCCCATGCCAAAGGAAACCGGGTTTGCCCCGAGAGCGGCTACCCAGGGTATAGTGCCTCCGACTGCCCTGATATTCATGCCGGCCAGGTCTTCCATCGAGCGCACCGGTGTTTTAGTCATAAAAGCGCCGGGACCGGTTGCCCAGAAGTGCATGATTTTTACCGCGGAATACTCTTCTTGTAGCATTGCGGATTGTTTCCAGGCTTCGTGCATGGTTACGGAAGAAACCAGGGCATTATCGTTTTGATAACCAGGCAGCTCAAAAGCTTCAGTAATCGGAAAAAGACCGGGTGTGTAAGCCGGGCAGGTCGAAGCCAGATCGGCAACCCCCTGGGCCGTTCCTTCAAATAGTTCAGGCATTGAGAGCAGGGCCTGTGCATAATGCCATTCAAAATCGACCTGGTGAGGGGTTTCAGCAGCAACGCGCTGGGAGATCTCTTCGGCCCAGGCCTGATGTCCCTCGGCGACCTGAAAATCGCCCGCCGGCCAGAAAGTGGCAAACTGCAGGGTAAACTGTTGTGGGGTCTCTTCAGAAACCGGTGTAGATTCATCATCAGCTACCGGTTCGGTTGATGATCCACAGCAGCTGGTCACGGTGATTAGAAGCAAAGAACAGACAAAAGCCAGTAATATGATTTTACCTTTCATAAATTAACTCCTCCTTGATCTTGATTACAGGTTCTGATAACTCTTTAAGAATTTGATCAGCATGGCGATAATCGGCAAATAGATTAATTCAACTGCTTCTCCTCCAGTCATATTTTTAATTGCCGACTGGGTAAAAAAATGCCCCCACAGGGAGCATTCAAATAAAAAATAAACCGGCCATGCGGCCGGTACCTATTTTTCACTTACCCTGCCGTTCTACCATTCTACGTTTGATACTTTTCGGCACTTGATTATAAAACCCTTCCTGCTAAAAAAATATTTTTAAAAAGTATAAATCCTATTACTGCTGACTATGGGAATATTGTTGCTTTCCAGTACATCCAAGGCTCTATCGATCTGCTCTACGCGCATCATGATCATTGCATTCTGCGCCTGCTTGTCGATCAGGGAATAGATGTACTCGATATTAATCCCGGCCTTATTCAGGTAAACAAGCACCTCGGCCAGCCCTCCTGGTCGATCGGGTACTTCTATGGCAATAACATCAGTCAAAGTGGCCATAATATCATTCTCTTTAAGTTCTTTAACTGCTTTTTCCGGTTGGTCGACGATCAGCCTCAGGATGCCGAAATCTGAGGTGTCGGCAATCGAAAGGCCGCGTATATTAATTTTTGCTTCACCAAGGATCTGGGCAATACGAATCAGGCGCCCTGATTTGTTTTCCAGGAAAACGGAGATCTGTTTGATCATGATGCTTTGCCTCCCTTTGTTTAGAGGGTTCGTTTGTCAACTACCCGCTGGGCTTTACCTTCGCTGCGTGGTATGCTTTTAGGCTCGACCAGTTTTACATCAGCCGTAACTCCAAGCAGATTATCAATTTCTGTCCGGATTTTATTTTCAAGGGTTTCAAGGCCCCTGATATGATCGGAAAACATTTGCTCCGAAACTTCGACCAGCACCTGGAGGGTATCGAGCGATCCGATCCGGTCAACAACCAGTTGATAGTGCGGTTCGGTTTCGCCCATTTCCAAAAGGATGCTTTCGATCTGGGAAGGAAAGACATTAACGCCCCTGATAATCAGCATATCATCCGTGCGGCCACTAACTTTTTTCATGCGCATATGGGTGCGGCCACAAGCACAAGGCTCACTGGTCAGCGTTGTAATATCCCTGGTGCGGTAACGGATCATCGGCAGCGCTTCCTTGCTGATCGTGGTGATTACCAGCTCGCCCTTTTCGCCTTCCGGTAAAACCTTGCCGGTTGCCGAGTCAATGATTTCGGGAATGAAATGGTCCTCGCTTAAGTGCAGGCCGGCCTTGGCCGGACATTCGTAGGAAACACCGGGGCCGATAATTTCACTGAGGCCATAGATATCATAAGCGTCAATTTGCAGCTTTTCCTCAATCACATGGCGCATATTTTCAGACCAGGGCTCGGCCCCAAAGACCCCTGAGCGCAGCTTCAGGTCTTTGGGGGTTAGATCCATCTCTTCCATGGTTTCGGCGATAAAGAGAGCGTATGAAGGAGTACAGGCCAGTAAGGTTGTCCCTAAATCTTTCATCATCTTAACCTGGCGTTTAGTTTGGCCCCCCGAAATTGGCACTACCGTGGCCCCGATTTTCTCCGCCCCGTAATGAGCGCCGAGGCCTCCGGTGAAAAGGCCGTAGCCGTAGGCGATATGCACTACCGATTCTTTGGTTGCCCCGCCGGCGGTAAGGGTGCGGGCCATCAGCTCGGCCCAGGTATCAAGGTCTTTTTGGGTATAACCGACAACGGTCGGGATGCCGGTTGTTCCCGAAGAAGAATGAATGCGCACTACTTCATTTAAATCAACAGTGAAAAGGCCGTAGGGGAAATTATCACGCAGGTCGTTTTTAACCGTAAAGGGCAGTTTCTGCAGGTCGTCCAGAGAGCGGATGTCTCCGGGCTCGACCCCTGCCTGTTTAAAGCTTTCCCGGTAAAAGGGAACCAGCTGATAAACTCTTTCTAAGGTTTGCTTTAACCTTAAAAATTGCACTGTATAAAGTTTTTCCCGATCGATTGCTTCGTAGTATGGGTTCCAGATCAATTTGCTTCCCCCAGTCATGAAAAATATATTGGAGCAATAATAGCATAGCTGCAGACAATCTATCAATGCCTGAATTCGCCAGTTGTCTGTTTCTTACTTGAACAGGTCGAAAAACTCCTTTAACTGCAGGATCTTATTACCTTCAACTTTTAGCCGGCCGGTTGCCAGAGCCTTAACGGGGCTGCTCAGGCCAAGGGCCAACTCTTTCCACAACGGTTCCTCAACGCTGATGACCAGGTCAGCTTCTCCGCGCAGACCCGGCCTGGTTTCTGCTATCCCCCGGCGTACTGTTACAGTGTAATGTGCGCCTGTATCGATCATTATAAAATGCGCGGTTATTTCCTGATCTAAACTTTTTTCAGGGTTAAGACGCACCGCCATATTTTCAAAAAGCTTATCTAAGGGAAGTTGGTGGGCTAAGGTGATATCTGCTTTAAGTTCTCCTGCCGGTTCCAATTGCCCGCTAAGCTCTAAACTTTGAGTAAAGTAGTAAGCGCGGGCGTTGGCATTGTAAGCAGATTCCCCAAGCTTGAACAGTGCTTCGGCTTTTATTTCGCGGGCGATGTTGCAACCCGGTTCCGCAGCCAAAATCAAATCAGCCAGCTCTGCTGCCCACTGGTAATCGGTGCTTAAGATTGCTTCCCCGGCAGCCTTGCGCAGTTGATCCATGCCGCCGGCCAGGCCGGCGATCTTTTCGGCCCGCTCAGCCACAGTGAGCGGATGCAGTGATGTGGCGTTGCCGTCAAACCAGCCAAGGTAGCCATTATAAATTGCCCTGACCGACCAGCCCACCTCGCCATACAGTTCGCGTAACTCGGGATAAGCTTGAAGGTGGGGAGGTAAAGCGATTTCTTCCACCAGCTGTTCGATCGTCTTGCCCTGGTTTGCTCCCCTGATCACTGCATCGTGCACATATTGGATTGCATCACGGTAAGCGGTAAGCAGCTCGTAAATACGTTCGGCGCCGTAAACCGGCTCTGTGTGGCTTGGCACTAGATACTCGGCTTCAAGATCCCTCATCCGGTCCAATGTATCAATCCAATCCCGAACAGGGCGTGGGGCACTGCCACGGATGGTGTAGAGGTTGGGAAATGCAGGGTAGTAGTTATCGGCACAGAAAAGCACTTTTTGCTCCGGCAGCCAGATCATGATCTGATCTTCCGTTTCACCCGGTGCATCGATCAGCGTTAGCTTTACCCCGCCGATGTCAAGCTGAAGTTCACCGGAAAAAACTGAGGTTGGGAAGACAAAACCGGCGATTATTTCGTGATCCAAACGCAGACCGGGGCCGATAGCGCTGTTGGGTAAATAGTTTTCAGGCAGGTAAGTTCCAAATTGACGCATTCCCCGGACATTCAAAATCTGCTGTAGTTGGCCAAACTGCTCGGAGAGGAAAGCGTTGGTTTTTGTGTGTGCGTAGATTACAAC
>JBFYYZ010000143.1:0-4413 GCA_041309745.1 Bacillota bacterium
CGACAACAACTGTATTGGCATCACCCTCTTTTTGGATCACCAGCCCGATGCTGGGCAAGCTGTTATAGCGGCTAATGGTTGAAGGATTATAAATATCCTGCTTAATTTCAGCCAGGGTTCCGAGTGAAATCGGTTCAATAGGAAAATCATCGCCTAAACTTGTTGAGTCAAACGAAGGGCCTCCGGGCATCATGGAGCTAAGAATCATGGATGTTGCAATATCAGTGAGATTATCTTCCAGTTGCCTTGTAGTATCACCGATCCCCTGCTGAACCTCGCTCTGCACTTCATCCAGCCAGGCTCTGTAATCAGGAACAGAAACAATCGGTTCACGGCGGACTCTTTCCCAATCCTGGTGGTAGGCAATCTTAATTTGTTCAGGACTGGATTCAACAATAAGGGGATGATTTACAGCAAGCGACCTGACCTGTTCGAAGGTCACTTCATTTTGAAATAACCGGTCTTGATCGAGGGGCACAACCAGATAGCCATTCTCCAGCTCTGCCTGGTTGATCAGCCAAATATCGCTCAGCCTTACCACATTATTCCCTAAAGTATCTGACAGACTTGATTCTTCCAGCAGCGGAATCTGCCCGAACGCTTCAATTGACATAACCAAGCTCTGCAGTCCTTGGTCATAAGTAACATTGGGATTGGCTGTGAAGAGCCGTAGGCTGGAGGTCATATCCCCATCACTTTGCGCAACCCAATCAGCATCAAGTGGTAGAATCAGGTTACCTTCGGCAAAAATTGCCTGATCAAAGCTAAACAGATCGTCCCAGTAGAGTTCACTTACCGGAACCGGCCGTGAAGCAGTTCTGCTCCCGACGGCTAACCCGCCATTTTGACCTGATAATAATTGGTTCAGGTCGATATCCACTTCCTGCCCGACCAGCAAGGCAAGTTCGTCCTGATCGATCTTAAAACCGACAATCAGATCCGATAAAAGGTCACTGTCGGCATAACGGCCAAGAAACCTGACCCGGACCTGGCGGTCATCAAGTTCAATAATTCCGGCAGGCAGATCAATCAGGCTGGCCCTTAAAACATTGGCAATCTGTTCAAAAGAAATTTCATATTCCGCCATCAGTTCAGGGGTGATCCTGATAAAAAGATCCTCACGGGCACCACCCTGGATCTGCACGCTGGCCACCCCGGATAGCGATTCAAGCCTTGGCAGGGCCTTCTCTTCAAGCCAGTTGGTTAGCTCAATCGGATCATCTGAGCCGCTGGCCGAAACCTGCATAATAGGTAAAAGGGTCGGATCAAACTCAAAGAGCAGGGGGCGCTGTACACCGTCAGGAAAGCTGATCAGGTCCATACGGACATTAACGTCTTCCCGAACTTTTTTTATATCGGCGCCCCAGTTGAAACGCAAAATGACCAGTGAAAGGTTTTCACGGGAAAATGAATTCAGAGCTGTAAGGCCGCTAACCGCAGAAACACTGTCTTCGATCGGTTTGGTAACCAGCTCAAGCGTTTCCTGGGGAGAACTGCCCGGAAAGGCTGTGATCACCGCCAACACCGGAGCCTGAATCTCAGGCAGCAGATCAAGCGGACTCTGATAAAGACTAACCAGGCCAATCACCAGTATGACAAGCAGAATTGTTGCCGTTGCTATTGGCCTTCTGACCGCTAATGCCGATAGATTCAAGCAGCATTTCCTCCCTTAAAATATAACCGGCCGACCGGTCGGTCGGCTCAGTTAGTTTAACACAAATAACGGTCATTGAAAACTACCTGTTAAAGAAAAACTAGCGGTTCCTGGCCACTGAATAGGCCGCCAGGGCGATGGAAGCCATCTTGCCCATCGGCGGTTCATTGCGTGAAGTGAGGATGACCGGACGTGATGCGCCTAGGACCAGACCGCCCATCCGCCCGCCTGCAAAGTAGATGATCGATTTACCGAGCAAATTACCTGCTTCGATATTAGGCACCATTAAGAGATCAGTTTTTCCGGCAATCGGGCTGTCTATCCCTTTGTGCAGAGCAGCTTCCAAACTGACTGCTACATCAAGAGGGGTGGGTCCGTCGACGATCGCCCCCGGGAAAGCCAGCGGCGCCATCTCTTTCAACGCCTGGGCATCTACGGTTGAGGGCATCTTAGGATCAACTTTTTCATTGGCTGTTAAAAAGGCCACTTTTGGCTGATCCAGACCCACTGCCTGCAAAAATTCGACGGCGTTTTGAGTGATCGCTTTCTTCTGATCCAAGTTGGGACTGACATTAAGCCCTCCATCAGTCATGTAGATCAGGCGGTAATAACCGGGCACCTCGTAAATAGCCAAATGGCTTAAGATCCGGTCTCTTCTCATTCCGCCTTCCGGGTTAAGCACCGCCCTTAAAAAATCAGAACTGTTGACCATTCCCTTCATCAAAATATCAGCCCGGCCGGCAGCAACTTCTCTGACCGCCCTGTGGGTAGCCTGAATCGGATCGGGTTCATCAATCACCTCTATCCCCTGCAGATTCAGACTGACAGTCATCGCCTGTCGCCAGATCCGCTCTTCCGGACCGATGAGGATGAAATCAACCAGGCCCTCTTTACGACTGTCTCTCACCGCTTCCAATACTGCCTCTTCCGCCGCAGCGGCGACACAAAGGCGGCAGGGTGGCAACTCTTTAACCGCGGCAATTACCTGATAAAAGTTTTCAAATGACACCTTACTGAGCCCTCCCCTTGCGAACAGTTAATCAACTATTTTAACAATAGCATTCTAATACTCAAGGGCTCTGACCTCCCCGCGCAAAACACGCAGCGTCCCCGAAGCCAGTGCTTCAAGTTCTTCTTCGCCGGCCAAAACCTGCACCGGCGCAATAAACGATATCCTCTCGATTATGAGATCTACCAGGGTTTTTGCATTTGCCATCCCCCCGGTGAGCACAATAAAGTCCACCTGACCTTTTAATACCGCAGACATAGCCCCGATTTCCTTTGCCACCTGGTAGGCCATAGCCATAACGACATGCAGCGCTTCTTGGTCACCATCCTTGATCCGCCGATCAACATTGATAAAATCTTTGGTTCCAAGATAAGAAAAAATACCACCTTGCCCGGTGAGCAAACTGGTGATCTCCTCCCGGCTTTTAGAGCCATCAAAACAGAGACGAAGTAAGCCTAATGCCGGCAGGGTACCACATCGCTCCAGGGAAAAGGGTCCTTCTTCGTTGGCGTTATTAACATCGATCATTTTACCGTAGCGGTGAGCCGACACCGATATCCCGCTGCCAAGGTGAACAACAACCATATTCATCTCCTCGTAGCGTCTACCGGCCAGGTTTGCGGCTGCTCTGGCCATCGCCTTCATGTTCAGGGCATGTGACCTGCTGAGGCGAGGAATTCCTTTCAGACCCGAATAACGTGCTTCCGGTTCAAACTCATCAACAGTAACAGGATCAACGGTGTAGAGGGGAATCCCCAATTCATTGGCCAGCGGCAGGGCAATGATTGAGCCGAGGTTGGAGGCGTGCCATCCATACTTGGCCGAGTGAAGATCGGCGTAAATATTCTCATCGACGAGGTAAGTGCCAGAAGCCAGTGGCTTGAGCAAGCCACCGCGCACCACAATTGCTGATAGCGTTGTCAGATCAATATCGTTTTTCCCCAGAAACTCTAAAATCGCTGCCCGGCGAAAAGCGGCCTGTTTTTCACGGTCAAGGTTGGCAGAAGTTTCTGCTGCTAAGTGACGGAGGGTTTCTTTTATTAAACACCGATCGTCTTCAAAAAAGCCGATCTTGGTTGAAGTAGACCCTGGATTAAGGGCAAGGATCAGGAACATCTGGATTCTCCCCGGCTAAACTCAATTAGCTAATAGGCGATATAATTATAAACAGATAATTTCAACTATTATTTTAAGCGATCCGCCCTGAGAATACAAACCACTATTTAATACTCTGCTAACTGGCAGTCTCGCCTTCGGCTTTTGCCTGTTTGATGGAGAGGGCGATCCGGTTCCTTTCCCGGTCAATTGAGAGGATCTTGACATTTACAGTTTCTTCAATCTGCAGAACATCAAGGGGGTTTTTGATGAAACGATCGGCAATTTCTGAAATATGCACCAGCCCGTCCTGATGGACCCCGATATCAATAAAAGCCCCAAAATCGACGATGTTGCGGACGATCCCCATCATTACCATCCCCGGCTCAAGATCATCTAGCTCGGTAACAGATTTCATAAAAACCGGTTTTGGTAAATCTTCTCTCGGATCACGGCCCGGTTTTCTGAATTCCTCCAGGATATCCCGAACAGTGGGCTCGCCAGCGCCAAAAACAGCAGCCAGCTCGGAAACAAGCTCAGTTCCGGGAGTAGCATATTTTTGTGATGAACCAAGATCATCGGAATCGAAGCCAATTTTTTCCATCATTTTCCGGGCCAGTTCATAAGATTCGGGATGAACCGCACTGCGCTCAAG
>JBFYYZ010000144.1:0-4892 GCA_041309745.1 Bacillota bacterium
GTTGCCGGCACACAGGAGGGAGCGGTAGCAAAAAAATCACAGGAGAGGCCTTGCGAGGCATCAAGCATCATTTTTACGCCATCTATCCCCAAAACATTGGCCACTTCGTGCGGGTCATGAATTACAGCAGTGGTTCCGAGAGGGGTTATAATCCTAGCCAGTTCTGCGGGCAACAACAGGGTGCTTTCGATGTGCAGATGGGCATCGATCAAACCAGGAACCAGGTACAGACCTTTAAGATCTATCTCTTCCCGGCCGGAGGTATATTCCCTACCGAGAGCGGCAATCATTTCCCCTTCGATCGCCAGGTTGGTTTCAATAACTTCTCCGCTAAAAACATCAACCACTCTGCCGTTTTTTAATAAAAGCCCTGCCTTTTGATCGCCACGGGCTACTGCTACAAGGCTTTTCAGGAAATTAAGATCTGTCTCTTCAGAGTGCAAAATTTTCACCACCATCCCTTAATAATGAATCGAAATTAACTTTTTGTGCTGATCCGTTTCAAGAGCAGGTTCACTAATCCGGCCAGGATCGCCATGCTACTTAAACCGATGAACAACCATTTGAAAAAAGTAAAAAGCGGCACCAGCGGGGCAATCAGCGGGGCAGTCTGTGGGTAGATATACATCACATAGGCAGCCCCGCTGTTCTCGAGCAGATCAAAGAGCACTCCGGCAAAGGGCAGCAGAATAACGAGTCTCCAACTGCTGGTTGAAGGTAGGTGACGGTACAGTAAAGTAATCAGGGCCAGGAAAAACAGGAGATAGACCAGGGGCCAGATCAGATCGAAGGTAAAACGCTGATAAATATAGTAAGCCCGCCCTTCCGGGCCGTAAGCCTCAGCCATGGCATAGAGGTCGGCAGTGCTGTAGATAAAAGAGGTATCAGGTGATTGGGCAACACCGGTCATCTCGCTTAAGCGGCCGGCCATCTTCGGTAATACGAGAAGCATAAACAACATAAAAACAGCTATCGATCCAGCGATCACCGGCGTGCTTACAACCCGGTAACACCAATTGGAAAACTGCTTAAAACCATTCACCATTAATGATCCCGCCTTTATAGTTTTCTGATCACAATTATATTTCAACAAGCGGCCTCAGCAAACCTTTTAGCGGCGCTCGCCGAAGCACCTATCTCTTTTATTTTCAGCTGCTATCAGTTATTATTGAATTGGAAGTCAATACCGGATGAACCTTTCATCATTAATACATTAAAGAAAGAATGCCGGGTATAATTAACCTCGTAAACGATTGGAGGCTGTTGGCTTGAGAGACAGAGAAATGTACGCTGAACCTTACCGGATTAAGATGATTGAACCGATTAAGATCAGGGATCGGGAAACACGGGAAAAGCTGATTGCTGATGCCGGCTATAATGTTTTTAACATTAAAGCCGAAGATGTTTATATTGACCTTTTGACCGACAGCGGCACTACGGCCATGAGCGCTAACCAGTGGGCCGGGATGATGCTTGGCGATGAATCATATGCCGGCTGCCGTAACTTTTTTAACCTGCAGAGCGCTGTGCAGGACATTATCGGCTATCAATATGTCGTCCCCACCCACCAGGGCCGGGCTGCTGAAAATATATTGATGTCCATGTTTGTCGGAGAAGGGCAGCGAGTAATCGGTAATATGCACTTCGACACCACCGAAGGACACATTCGGATGCGTAAAGCCTTTCCGGTAAACCTGGTGATCGATGAAGGCTTAGACACAGCTTCCGATCATCCATTTAAAGGAAACATCAACCTGAAAGCACTGGAAGAAGAACTGAAGAACAGCACTCCCCAGGAGCTACCGCTGGTGATCATCACCGTAACCTGTAACAGTAACGGCGGACAGCCAGTGGCCATGGATAATATCCGAACCGCTTCAAGCCTGGCTAAAAAATACAAACGACCGCTTTTTATCGATGCTGCCCGCTACGCAGAAAACTGCTATTTTATCAAGCAGCGCGATCCCCATTACAGCAATCGCTCAATTAAGGATATTGCCCGGGAAATATTTTCCTATGCTGATGGCTGTACAATGAGCTCTAAAAAAGATGCCCTGGTTAACATTGGGGGATTTTTAGCTTTCCGGGATAACGAAGAATGGTACGAGAGAGCAGTGCAGATTCAGATCTGCTATGAGGGTTTCAGAACCTATGGGGGGCTGGCCGGGCGTGATCTCGAAGCTTTGGCTCGCGGACTCCATGAAGGCACTGAAGAAGATTATTTAGAAGATCGGATCGGTCAGGTTCACTACTTAGGCCAGCTGCTGACCGCTGCGGGGATCCCGATCGTGCTGCCCGTTGGAGGGCATGGGGTATTTATCGATGCTCTTAAGTTCCTGCCGCACATCCCTCAATCCAAGCTTCCAGCTCAATCCCTGGCGGTTGAGCTATACCGTGCCGGGGGAATCAGGGCTATTGAACTAGGCACCTGCGTCTTCGGTTATCTAGATCAGGCTACCGGACAGGAAGTATACCCACAACAGGAGCTGGTCCGGCTTGCCATTCCACGCCGGGTCTACAGCGATCGCCACATGCGCTATGTTGCCGATACCCTGATCCAGATCAGCAGGCAAAAGGAAGCGATCCGGGGCCTTAAGATTATCTATCAGACAGAAATCATGCGCCACTTTACAGCACGCTTTGCGCTGCTCTAAGGCTTAAAACCCGCACAGCAGGCACCTGAAAAATTTTATACATAGCAAGCGTCGCAGCACATTGCCAGCCTTATTTCCAGCAGGCGATGTGCTGCAGCCCGGCTATCCGGAGCCCTTCCTGACCGGTATTCCAGGCACCGGGCAGATTGAGTTCTCTTGCTGCAACCTCAAAATGACACATGGCAATCCCCATATCCACGAGCTGCAGGCGCACTTTGCCCATCATCCGGTTATATATTTTGTTCTCCTTCAGGTACAAATGAGTCCCTCCCTGCTGATCAAGAATCAGCCGCCAGGGCTGCTTGTTGGATGCTGAAGGCCCCATCCTGACAGCTTCGTAAGCCTCCCTGAATAGCCCGCTTTCCGGCTCGGTCAGAGCAGTCACCCCGTCACCTTTAAAAAATAGCTCCGACCAGGGTTTGCGCCTGTTTGAACCGGCGCCGAAACGCATCATCCGCTCCGTTGCCGACTTTTCAACGGCAGGATAACCGACCGGGGTAATGGCCGGCAGCAGCTCATCTTCAGCCAGTTCCATTTGGGCAGCAAAGGAGCCGCGTTTAAAAGTACCGCCCAGCCAGCAGGTTCCCAATCCCAGCGCCGTGGCCTCTAAGATAATTTTTTCAAGACAGTAGCCCAGATCTTCCATGGCCCCATTTACGTTGCGGACTGCACCTAAAATATAAAGCTGTGCCCCTTTAATAACTCCATAAGTACCCATCCCCCGCAGATCACTTTTACTGAGTGGTTCAAGATCGAGCAATCTGAAGCGCACCGCTGCACCGAAAGGGCCATTATTTTTCTGCTGTAAGCATAACTCCCCGAGCAGCTTACGCCCTTCCGGCTCAACCTGTTTCTCTGCGTAGCTACGCACTGATATCCGCTGCCTGATAACATCTAATCCTTTTTCCATCCTGTTGCCTCCATTTATCAATAAAAAAACATACCGCAATTATACCTGAAAATATCCCGGTTAACACAAAGCTGCTGAACACCCGGCAGGTATCAATCTGGTATGTCTTTTGTTAAATAAAGTACGACATAAAATGCCCTAGGCACCTCGGTATTAATTACTTTTTAAACATGCTGACAATCAGGGCGATTACCAAACCGATCGCAAAACCGCCAATCAAACCGTTCGTCCCGTAATTTGTTACTCCCAGCAACGGAAAAACCGTGAATCCAATGACGACTAGAAGAAGCGGTAGTATTTTTAATCCAAAAATGACTGATCATCCTTTCCTGTTAATATTTTGGTTTAATTTAAACATGGGCTATCCTGTGTCGCTTAAAATAATCACAAAACGAGCGAGTTTGATTGCCCTGCTTAATATTTAACCTGTTTAAATATATTTTATATGATATTATTTAAGGGAACAAAGAGGCTCAGGCTTGTGAAATAATGGTACAAGTCTGATATTTGCGCTTATTCGCGGTTTTATGCCGATATTCGTCAAAAAGCTAAGCTATTAACAACCAATATGGCAGCTATCACTGATAGGAGACGCAGACGGCACATTATAGTTATATTAGCGCTACTAATTGCTGGTAAAGTACTCAGGCAGGAGGGTTTATAATGCAGGTTAATTCAACCATTGTTGGAAAAAAAATGAAGGTTTTTGATACAGAGGTAACTCAACGCCAGATTAATAATTATGCAGCAGCAGTTAGCGATCCCAACCCCTGTTATCTTGATGATACCCGCCAAAGCGGGCTTATCGCCCCGCCAACCCTTGCCGCAGCCCTTACCTGGCCGCTTCTTCAGAATATCTACGATTATCTTGATTTAGGTTTTCCGGCAGAAATAATGTTTCGCATTGTTCACTATTCTGAGCAGCTGATCATTGAGCGCCCGCTAAAGCCCGGAGACCGGCTGTCGATTGAAGGCCAGGTAGTTGCGGTATTACCGGAAAAAAGCGGCACCCATGTGATATTCAAGCTTCCCGCCCTTGACCAGGAGGGTAACCCTGTTTTTACCGAGTACATTGGCGGGATGTTAAGGGGAGTAGAATGCACCGACTAGGGCCAGACAGTCGGGCAACTGCCCGTGATCCCTTCCTCGTCGAACATGACCGAACCAATCTGGGAAGCAGCCGTTCCGATCAAACGTGAAGATTGCTACATCTACGAAGGATGCGCTGACGTTCCATTCCCTATTCACACTTCGCCATCTTTTGCCCGCAGCATGGGCCTCCCCGATATAATCTACTTTGGCATCGGTACCCTGGCCCGGGCTGTCTC
>JBFYYZ010000145.1:0-3770 GCA_041309745.1 Bacillota bacterium
CCAGTATGCGGGCCTGCGCTACGATAAAGGCGGGTTGCAGGTGATTGAAGATCTTAAGAATAGTGGGGCTTTAATCCGCACCATCCCTATTGAGCACCAGTATCCCAACTGCTGGCGCTGCAAGCAGCCGGTTTTGTACCGGGCCACGGAACAATGGTTTGCATCAATAGATGGTTTTCGCAAAGAGGCGCTTGATGCCATTAAAAAGGTGAACTGGACTCCCTCCTGGGGAGAGGAACGCATCTATAACATGATTGCTGAGCGCCAGGACTGGTGTATCTCCCGCCAACGGGTCTGGGGAGTGCCGATCCCGATTTTTTACTGCACTTCCTGCAACGAGGCGATTATCAACCGGGAGACGATCAATACGGTCAGTGAACTTTTTACCGCTGAAGGTTCCGATGCCTGGTTTGCCCGCGAAGCCGCAGAAATTTTACCTAAAGGTTTCAATTGTCCGCATTGCGGTAGTGGTGACGAATTCCGCAAAGAAAAGGATACCATGGATGTTTGGTTTGACTCAGGCTCCAGTCATGATGCTGTTCTGGAGACCCGCGCTGAGCTGAGCTGGCCGGCAGATCTATACTTAGAAGGCAGCGATCAGTATCGCGGCTGGTTCCATTCATCGCTGCTTACGGCAGTAGCAACCAGGGGTGAGCCGCCTTACAGGGCGGTGCTCAGTCACGGTTGGGTTGTCGATGGCGAAGGTAAAAAGATGTCCAAGTCGCTCGGTAACGTAATTGCCCCCGAGCAGATTATTAAACAATACGGAGCCGATATTTTAAGGCTTTGGGTATCATCTGCCGATTTCACCAGCGATATCCACCTCTCTAATGATATTCTCAAGCAGCTGATCGAAGTTTACCGTAAAATCCGCAACACAACCCGTTTTTTACTGGGCAACTGTTTCGATTTTAACCCTGAAACCGATGTTGTCGATTACGGATCGATGGAAGAGCTGGATCGCTGGGCGCTGTTCAGACTGACTGAGCTGGTGGAAAAAGTTACTACTGCCTACGAGAAATACGAGTACCACCAGTTTTTCCATGCCCTGCATAACTTCTGTGTCGTCGATATGAGCAACTTCTACCTTGATATCATCAAAGACCGTCTCTACTGTTCTGCTCCGGACGATCCGGTAAGGCGTTCGGCACAGAGCGCTCTGATGGTTATCGTGGAATACCTGGTAGTGCTGATGGCGCCGATTTTAACCTTTACCGCGGATGAAATCTGGCAGCATCTGCCTTGCCGCCACGGTAAAAGCGTGCAGCTGGCCGATTGGCCTGTGCCCGATCCGGCTTGGCAAGATCAGGAGTTGGGTGCACACTGGCAAGCGATACTGGAGGTGCGCGAAGAAGTAAACTGGGCGCTGGAGCAGGCTCGCAAGGAAAAAGTGATTGGCGGATCGTTGGAAGCCGAAGTGACGATCTGGGCCGATGAGCAGCTCTTTAATCAGTTGAAAGGTTTTGAAGATCAATTAACAGTAATCTTCATCGTTTCGGCCGCTAAACTGCAGGAAGGACGCCTAGACGCGCCCTCTGCGACCCTTAAGGGACAGCGTATTCCGGTCAGCATCCTGGTTGAAAAATCAATAGGGCATAAATGCCCGCGTTGCTGGATATTTACCGACTCGAAAGAAGAACTTTGTCCACGCTGCAGCAGCGTCATAGCTACACTTTAGTACTTAAAAAGGAGACCACATTGCGCCTTATACTAATAGCTGCCCTAATCATAGTTGCCGACCAGCTCAGCAAATACTTTGTCACATCAATGATGCAGGCTGGCGAGTCCATCGCCTTAATAGAAAACTTCCTGCATATCACTTTTGTCCGCAACCCTGGCGCCGCTTTCGGCATGTTGCCCTACCAGACAATCTTTTTTGTGGTTATAACTGTGGTAGTAGTTTTATTTATAGTGTATTTTTACCGGCTCTTATCTACAGATCACCGGTTGCTGCGATTTTCCCTGGCCCTGCTGCTCGGTGGTGCAATTGGCAACCTGATCGATCGTTTGCGCACCGGTTATGTCGTTGATTTTATCGACTTTAAAATCTGGCCGCCGGTTTTTAACATTGCTGATTCGGCAATTGTAATCGGTATCGGTTTGTTTCTGATTGCTTATTGGCGCGATGATGCTTTGAGAAGTATAAAGGAGATGAGCTAATGTATCCTGAGCTTTTTAGTATTGGCAGTCTGACCGTTCACTCTTATGGTCTCATGATGGCGCTGGCTATCCTGGTGGCTACCCTTGCCCTTTACCGCGAGGCTCCCCGGGAAGGGATTAATCCTGATCATCTGCTGGAAGCGATCATTGTTGCCGCTTTCTTCGGGCTGATCGGATCGCGGATACTTTACATTATTTTGCACTGGCGCTATTATAGCACCCAGCCGTTTTTAAAAATAATAACCGAGTTTGAGGGCCTCACCTTTTACGGGGCCATGTTTGGTGGTGTCATCGCTCTATTAATCTGGTGTTCCCGGCGCAAGATCAGTTTTATGAAACTGGCCGACCTATTTGCGCCTTATCTGGCACTCGGATACGGTTTTGGGCGGGTTGGTTGTTTTCTAAACGGTTGCTGTTACGGTAAAGAAGCGGATTTACCCTGGGCCCTGCCAATCAACATGGCCGACAGCGTTTTGCGTCATCCGGTCCAGCTTTATGCCGCTTTGGGTGGCCTCTTGATTTTTATTATTTTAAAACTGCTAAAACCGCGCAGACCCTTCATCGGCTTTATCATGCTAATGTTATTTGCACTTTATGGCAGCTTAAGATTTACTACCGAATTTTTCCGTTATGGTTATGAGGTTGCAGCAGGTCTTACTGCAGCCCAGATCTTCAGCCTTACCTTGTTTGTAAGCTCAGCAGCCGCTATAGCCCTAATCTGCTATTTGCTTCCCAGTTCAAAGGCTCCAGAAAAGAAGCAGAAGGCAGAGAAAAAATGAGGGAGCAGCAGCCCCCCATAAGTTTAAGCGTTTCTGACCCTGAGATTGGCCGGCGGCTCGATCTCTTCCTGGCTGGGGCGGCTGCTGATCTGACGCGCAGCCGGGTGCAGAAACTGATTGAAGATGGTATGGTGCAGGTTAATGATCTGGTCTGCACTGATAAGAATTACCGGGTCCGCGCCGGTGACCGGATCAGCTATTCCTTACCTGTTCTCACAGAGCTTTCAACCTTGCCTGAAGAAATCCCCCTTGATATTATCTTTGAAGACCGTGATTTGCTGGTGATCAATAAATCACGGCAGATGGTAGTGCATCCTGCTCCGGGACACAGAGGTGGCACGCTGGTAAACGCCTTGCTGCATCACTGCCAAGATCTTTCCGGTATCGGCGGCGTGATGCGCCCCGGTATTGTGCATCGCCTCGATAAAGATACATCGGGGTTGCTGATCGTAGCCAAGAACGATAAAGCGCATAGTTCTTTAGCGGCGCAGCTTAAAAGCCGCCGGCTTAAGCGCGAGTATCTGGCCCTGGTCTGCGGCCAGGTCAAACCAAAGGTCGGCAGGATTGAAGCGCCGGTGGGGCGGCACCCGCAAAATCGCAAAAAAATGGCGGTTATCACCGGTGGTCGCGAAGCGGTTACCCGCTACCGGGTTTTAAAAGATTACGGGAAAATATCTCTGCTGAAGCTTAAACTTGAAACCGGGCGCACCCACCAGATCAGGGTTCATCTCTCCCAGATCGGTCACCCGGTAGTCGGCGATTTTGTTTACGGGCCGGGGGGCTGTGCCGGCCTTCCGCCGGAGATGCTCTTTACCCATGCCCTGCATGCTT
>JBFYYZ010000146.1:0-4340 GCA_041309745.1 Bacillota bacterium
ACATTACGTCGAAACGATCTACAAAGTAACCTTCATCGACTCCCTCAAGCTCAGCTTTACGATCGTGAACAAGCAATACATCTGCATCCCCGCTGCGTCCGGTTTCAAGGGCTGCCCCGGTTCCCTGGGAGACGACGCGTACCTCAAGCCCTGTTTGCTCTTGAAAGATCGGGTTTAAAAAGTCGAGCAGACCTGAATCGTAGGTGCTGGTAGTCGTCGCTAGAATGATAAAATCATCAATTAGCTGAACTTCTTCTTCCGGTGCGGTTTCTTCTTCCGGCTCTTCTGCCGGAGGGGTGCTGCCGCCACAACCAGGAACTAAAAACATGGCAGCGACTAAGATAAATACCAGTAACATCTTAAAGAATAGACTATTTTTGGTTAACATTCTTGAGCTCACCTTCCACTTCTTAATTTTTTTAATTGCTTCTCCACTGTAAGACGACGTGCCAATTTAAAATCAGATTAAGATTAAATCGGTTTAAAGAATCACTCCTTTATCTGCTCTGCAAGATGGAAATCTCAAAGTCGGTCTTTCAGTTACAGTCGCATAAAAAAATCGCAAATTCCCGTTGGAAAATGCGATGTAACACAACCATCAGACCTTCTTTCCGCAACGGGAGGCATAAGAGTTTCCACTTATACCCTATCGTCCACTTTTCATGGCAATGAATGCTTTAGATAAAATGGATCGAAGGCAGAGCTTATTCAATTTAGTCCAAGTACATTTTATCTCAAATGAATTCACTGGTCAAGGGGGGGGGATGGATGGCAAAAATTATTGTGGCAAGAATTATTTTCGACAAAGAAAAAATTATAGGTTTACACTTGTGTGTGGTTGCTGTTATAGTTTAATGTAGATCCGGGAAAAGAGGTTTTAAATCAGTGTTAATGATTATTGGCATCGATGATACAGACAATCATGATTCGGAGAAGGGTACCGGCAGGTTGGTCACTCAGCTGGCCAGCCAAATTGAATATCAAAAGTGGGGTACAGGTTATGGTGTTGTCAGACATCAGCTATTTGTTCACCATCTGATCCCATACACATCACATAATAGTTCGATGAGCCTGCTGCTTGATTTCATAGAACAATTTGTTGAGCCCCTTAAAAAAATGGTAAGTGATTTTCTGGTTGATAGAAGCGCACCTGGTTCAGATCCTGGTTTTTGTCTGGCCCTGGTAGATCAGATAGAAGATAAAACCCCCCTGATTGAATACGGTTATAAGGCCAAAAACGAAGTGCTGACCAAAGTTTCCGCTTACGAATTGGCCAGCAAACTGAAGCTACACCTATCCGAGCATGGTGGAACTGGTGATGGTGTAATTGGCGCCCTGGCTGCGGTGGGGCTAAGGCTCGGTGGGAACGATGGCCGATTTCGGGGCAAGCATTATTACGAAAATCCCAAGCGTGTTATTTCTGCGGAGGAGGTCCTGGCTGACGGAGAGGTAGCCAGAGTTCAGAGCACCGATGGGGCTATGATATCCGGTGAGGAGAAAATAGCTTTAGGTAAAAAAGTGAAAAGTGTTTTAATCAATAATGAACGAGTTCTATTGGTGGTTCCCGCAATGGACAAGGAAAGCAGTATCAGATGGCAAACATGTCCGATGGAACATCTGCGCAAGCACCACTAATTTTTCACTGATCTGATATATTGTTTAAGCTTGGTTAAGTTGATATAAGTAATTTCCGGAGAGGAGGTGACAAAATGGGAAAAGGCAAAATCTTTATCAGGGAACGCCGGAAGGTTCAAAAGGGTGAAAAGAAACCCCGCTTTGCTATTGTGGCTGTTGCCAATGTTGATTTAAAATTTAAAAGCAAGCATATTCGCAAACAGGAAATTGAGCAGATAGCTGAGCAGGTCGGAGCAGAACTGGTTTATCTCGAGGCTGGTCCACATGAAGCGGACGAAGCTGAAGATGATGAGGATGACGAAGAGGATTAAAAAATAATTTGTCAGAGCAAGAAAGGGTAATGAAAATATGGCATTAATCCGAGAAAAAGACAGCAAGAGACTACACCTGAAAAGCAAACTGATGGGTGAATCTCTGGTAGGAAAGACATTCCTTAAAAGCCTCGAGTATAAAAAGTCTTTTAAGGTATTTCCAGCAACAAGCGTTCTAAAAATTGGTGGTCAGAGCATCACAGATATCGGCGCTAAGGCTGTTGAGCCGATAATAGAAGAAATAGTTGCTAACTCCGAGCAGCACCAAATCCTGATATCAACTGGTGGAGGTACCCGCTCGAGGCATGTTTATGCTATTGCCATGGAATTAGGGATGCCTACAGGGATTATTGCTAAGCTTGGTCAAAGCGTTTCTGAACAAAATGCACTAATTATTGCAACATTATTAGGACCCTATGGAGGGGTTAAAATCGGGCACGACGATATCCCGATCTTGGGGGCGTATTTTGCCAAAAATTGCATTCCGGTGATTCATGGGATGCCGCCCTATGGCTATTGGGAACCAATCCCAACCGAAGGGCGTTTGCCTCAAAACCGGACCGATGTCGGAGCATTTCTGCTCGCTGAGGTGATCGGAGCCCGGCAATGTATCTTTGTCAAAGATGTTGATGGGTTATACACAGATAACCCGAAAGTGAATGAAAAAGCGGAATTCATACCGCGAATTGGGGCTAAAGAGCTGCTCAATGCCGGATTCGACGACCTGGTCATAGAACCGGCTGTGTTAGAGTACCTTTGTGCAGCCCAGAATTTAGAGAAGGTCCAGATTATTAATGGTCTGAAACAAGGTAACATTACTAGTGCATTAAAAGGTGAAGAGATCGGCACGATTATTTTTAATGACTGTTTAAAAACAAAATAGCCATCGGTAACCTTCGATCCTGGGCAGCTTAAGCTTAACAGCAGTGCTTCCCCGGACGATAGGGTATATCTGGAAACGGATATGCCTCCCATTGTGGAAAGAGGGTTTGGGATCATTTTTACGGTTCGAAAATCGTTATTTCACAATTAGGGTAACGGTTTTTTTTTGACTCTAAATCTGATGGGTGTGAGGAAAAATGTTTAGTAGCGAATTTATGAATAAGCATGGCTATGTGAATACTCAATTGAGGGGCAGGCTAGATAGTAAAAGAAACCAAATTAACCTGGTTAGCTTTAACACCCATGAAGGGTTAACCCGGGAAATGGTTTTTAAGCAATACCACTCAAGGAAAAGGCAACTAAAAGAAACTGAGATTCTTTTTATGCTGAAGAGCACAAATGTAGCTGTACCCGAAATTTATCATGTTGTTGAAAGCGGTTTGTTGATCGAGTATCTGAAGGGGCCGACAGTTCTGGACATGATCGAATGGCAGGAAATTCGTTCCACAAATGGCGGGGTTCTTGATGTTCAGGCTGCTGTCGATGTAATCCTGTCGATGGCTGAATGGCTCGATCACTTTTACACCGTACTTAATAAAATAAATGGGGAAAAGCTGATTTATGGAGATTTAAACTGTCGTAACTTTATAATACGCTCCAAACTCTATGGCCTTGATTTTGAGGATTGCCGACCTGGGAGAATAGAAGAAGATGTTGCCTATCTAATTGCCTACTTGTTGTCTTACACCCCTGAATTTACACCATGGAAAAAAGTCCTTGCAACTGAAGTAATTAATATATTTGCTTCCAGGTTTAAGCTGGATAAAGTGTTTTTAATTGATATCATACATGACCAGCTTGAGTTGATCCGGGAGCGTCGTAAAAAAAGGATTAGCAGAAATGATTTAGATGCACTTGTAAAAGCAATTACGATCGGATTATAATCTTCTATATTTAAGGATTCTTATTGTTTTCAGCTTTAAAAAGGAAAAAGGAAAGTCTCATTTTATGGATATCAGTAACAAGTGTTGCTTGTGCTCCGGAGGTTTGAAAAGCTACACGGCTTTTCGAAAAAAAGACTACTTACAGTGCATCAAATGCAATGCCATTCAGATGGATCCCAGATATTACCTGTCTCCGGCAGCCGAAAAAAATCGCTACGACCAGCATAACAACGACCCTGCCGATCCCGGTTACCGCCGCTTTGTCAGCCCCCTGGTCGAAAGAGTTAAAGCTGCCTATGGGACTGAGGCAGCGGGTCTGGATTACGGAGCCGGATCGGGCCCGGTTGTTTCGGTGATGCTAAAAGAGGCAGGCTACAGACCAGTGCTTTATGATCCCTTCTACTTGAATGATCCGGGTCTGCTAAATGATTGTTATGATTTTATTGTCTGCTGTGAGGTAATTGAGCATTTTCACCAGCCTTTTGCGGAGTTTAAGCGGTTGCGGTCGCTGCTCAATCCGGGCGGTGCAATTTTCTGCATGACCGAGGTTTTTTCGGATACCGTTGAT
>JBFYYZ010000147.1:0-4755 GCA_041309745.1 Bacillota bacterium
GGCGGTGGCACACCGGCTCTGATGATCGATGATCTGAAAGAGATCATCGATCATTTAATGAGATATTTTACAATTACCGGCGGCATAGGGGTAGAGCTTCACCCGGATGATATTACAGAAATAAATGTTCGGAAACTAAAATCTGCCGGCGTAACGATGGTCAGTATCGGGATTCAGTCATTTGACCCTGGTTGTCTCCAAACATTAGGGAGGAGCAGCAGTGCCTTTGCTGAAAAAGTGCAGCTTGTCATAAAAGAGGGCTTTGAAGTGGTCGATTTAGATTTAATCTTTGCCATCCCGGGACAGACAGAAGCCAACCTGTTAAATGATATCAAGACAGCTTTTGATTGCGGGGCGACACAGGTTTCTACTTATCCTTTTATTGATTTCACCTTTGCTGATAATCAATTTAAGGCACTGGATGAGAAAGAAAAACGAAAGATGTTGCATGCGCTTGCGAAATACTGTTATGAGAATAACATTAACAGGACTTCCGTATGGACTTTCGGCAAAAACGGTTGCGAAAAATATTCATCAGTCACACGTGAAGCATATTTAGGGTTCGGTTTATCTGCGACTACACTTTTGAATGATACTTTCAAAATCAACACCCATTCTCTGCATGGTTATATTGAAAGAGTCGATAGTGGGTTGCTTCCGACTTCCCTGACGCTTGAGTTTACAAAAAGGCAACGGGCAGTTTATTATCTCTTCTGGGGCTCCTATGCTTTGAAAATCAGCAGAGCGCAGTTTGAAGAACTGTTCGGAGTTCCGCTGGAAAAAATGTTTGGTCTCGAGTTATTACTGGCCGGTATACTTGGTTTAATCCGCAAAAACGGAGCCACCTATGATCTTACCGATAAAGGGGCAATCTTGTTCCATTCTCTTGAACAGTTTTATACCAGGGCTTATATTGATAAGATGTGGAATATCTCACGGAAACAGGCTTTTCCTGATAGAATAATACTGAAATAGTTGTAGATACTAATTGCCTGACAGGAGCCACTTAGCTCTGAAAACAATCGTATTTTATAAATCAAAAACGTTTTGAGAATATAGCTGAATACATAAGCTAGGGGAGCTGATCAACATGAAAGTCGTGGTCTTCAACGGAAGCCTGCATAAAGAGGGCAATACCAGTCTGCTGCTTAAACATGTATTGAGGAAGATCGAAGAGGCTGGCATTATAACCGAAACTTTAAACATTGTGTGGCTGATCCAGTAAACCAGGCAGTAAAAGCTTATTTGGTGAGGTGACAGGTAAATGGAAAAGAGAAATGTGCTGGTTTTAACCGGAAGCCCGCGGAAAAATGGTAATAGTGACCGGATGGCGGAAGCCTTTATCAGGGGAGCTGTTTCTGCTGGTCACGAGGTGATTAAGTTTGAAACAGCCGCTAAAAAGATTGGTGGTTGCAAGGGCTGCAAAGAATGCTGGTCGAAAGATCAACCCTGTGTCCATCGTGACGACTTCGACCAGCTGGCTCCGCTTTTGGAAGGAGCCGATGTTCTGGTATTCTGTACGCCCCTTTACTGGTTCACCTTTTCAGCGCCGATCAAAGCAGCAATCGAAAGAATTTATGCCTACCTACGCAAAAACCGCAAACGTTCCCTGAAGATCACAGAAAGCTATCTTTTTGTCTGCGGGGCCGATTCGCAGCTGAAAATATTTGATGGGATTATCGCAACCTACAAAGAAATAGTATCTTTCCTGAAGTGGACTGACCGGGGAATCCTGGCTGTTCCTAAAGTTAGTGATGTTGGTGACATTGAGCACACAGATGCTTTGATCAAGGCTGAAGAGCTCGGCAAAATGGTCTAAGTAGTCGCAGCTTGGCTTCAGCTAATCACCAATCAGACGAACCTGATCTTTGAGCAGGGGCTACATCTTCGGATGTGGCCCTTTCAAATACGAAAATGAATGTAATAGCCCGCAAGAAAAAGAAAACGTGAGAAAATAACTAATAATGTTCTATAGAATAATTTCTCTATAAGTTATTGGCAATATGGGGCTATATTTTGACTTGATCGTGCCAAAAAGCTGCTGCATAATAATATTAGCACTCGATTGATAAGAGTGCTAATATCAACCTAAAAGATCGGGAAGGTTTAATATCTGACCCGATCTTTTAATATTACCGCCTCATTGCTTATTCTTCCCGGGCATTAAAGAAAACCGGTAAATGATCTATAGAGCATTTTTCGGTAAAGCCTCGGTGCATAATTGCAATCTCATCGTGTTTTCAGAAATCTTATGGGAATTCGATCTATCTGCGCTCCCCGCGAAATAGAAAAGTCAGCGCAAGACCCGCGATAAATCCGCCAATGTGTGCCATGTAGGCTACGCCGCCTGTTTGTGCGGCATCGGTAATTGAGCCGATTCCGCTAAAGAATTGAAGAACGAACCAGATCCCGATCACTATCAGTGCGGGTACATGCACCACTCGTTGGCCCTGCAATACCCTGATATTTTTTTTCGGAAACAGCAAAATATATGCGCCCAGGACTCCCGCTATCGCTCCGGACGCCCCCAGATGCGGCACTGTTGAACCTGTGCTGAACGGTAGCTGTGCAAAAGTTGCCAATAACCCACAGATTAAATAAAAAATTATAAACTTGAAATGACCAAACCGGTCCTCCACATTGTCGCCGAAGATCCACAAATATAGCATGTTGCCACCCAGGTGTAACCATCCGGCATGCATAAATATGGAAGTGAAGAGAGTTAGAAATTCAGCAGAGGGATTGGCAAGAAAGCGGCTGGGCACGAAAGCCCACTTCATGATAAAAGCATCACCGCCACTCTGCTGAATAAAAAAGAAGATAATGTTAATGACGATCAAGGCATATGTAACCAGTGGAACAGTTCTGCGAGATGAGTTATCATCACTGATTGGAAGCATAATTATTTCACCACCCTATCTTCGCCATCGACTATAACCAAACCCACCGAATAATACAATCAGGACTATCACAATAATTAGAATTGTGGTACTATCCATTTTATATCTGCCTCCTTGACCTTTTGTTAGTTAATGCTACAAGGAAAGTTGCTCAGATGTCTATAAGCAGAATGCTCATATATATTCCATGTCAAGGGGACGGGGTTGTTGACAACTTACTATTAAAGTTTGGCGAAAGCTGTGGCAGTCTTTTCTTCAGTAAAGATTACCTTCTGCTAAAAAGTTGTCAACAACCCCGTCCCCTTGACAATAAATGCTTGATTGTTTGTTCTTCACCGGCATTTAAGGTAAGATGATGGCAGCAACCAATGAACAACTGAGCATAAAAAAGCGATCCTGCACAAACAGGAGGTAATGATGTGGAAGTCGGTTTGATCGGTCTGGGTAAAATGGGTTTACCGCTTGCCCTTAATATGAAAAACAGCGGTCGCAAGGTGATCGTCTACAGCCGCAGCTCTGAAAAGGCGGCAGCGGTAGAAAAGGAAGGGCTAATCGGAACCAGCGAGCTGTCGGTTTTTACCGGCTCATTTAGCGGTCGAAAGCTGATCTGGTTGATGGTTCCTGCCGGCGACCCGGTAGATCAAATGATTGGCAAGCTGCTGCCCCTACTATCAGCAGGAGACCTGCTAGTTGATGGCGGCAATTCCCACTACCGCGATTCGCTGAGACGGTCTGAAACCCTTAAGCCTGCCGGTGTTGAATTTGTTGACATTGGGATTAGCGGTGGCCCTGATGGGGCCCGTGGCGGGGCCTGCATGATGGTCGGCTCAAGTGAAGAAACCTATCAATATTTGTACCCTTTACTGAAAGATCTCTGTGTCGAAAACGGCTCTCTGCGGGCCGGGCCGACCGGCGCCGGTCATTATGTAAAAATGGTTCATAACGGCATTGAATACGGTATGCTGCAGGCGCTGGCCGAAGGTTTTGAACTAATGGATGCAGGCCCTTATGACTTGGATTACAGGGCTCTGGCTGAGCTCTGGAACAACGGGTCGGTGATCCGCGGGTGGCTTATCGAGCTTACAGCCCAGCTTTTTGCCAAAGATCCCCATCTCAATCAAATAAAAGGGGTAATCGGATCTTCAGGAACCGGTCTCTGGACAGTTGAAGAAGCGCTTTCCCGGCAAGTACCGGTACCGGTTATTGCCCAGTCGCTTTTTACCCGCTACCGCTCCGAACAGCAGGACCCTTTTTCAGCCCGCCTGATTGCCGGGTTGCGCCGCGAATTTGGCGGCCATGATGTCGAAAAAGCAGAGCACTAGAAAGAGAGGTTCTGGTTAATGGTTACAGAAAAAAACACCATGCTGATTTTTGGCGGCACTGGTAATCTGGCTTATCGTAAGCTTGTGCCTGCCCTCTATAATCTATTTCTTGAAGAAAAACTGCCCCCCAATTTCAGTTTAATCGGCATTGGCCGGAAGGAAAAGAGCAGTGCAGAATATCGCGAAGAGCTGGCTGCGGCGATTAAAAATTATTCTACGCACAGCTGGAAAGAAGAGCTCTGGCCTAAACTGGCAGCGAAAATGGAATACCTAAGCTCTGACCTGAACGATGACGCAAGTTATCAGGTATTGAAGCAGGAGCTAAAGGAAAGATCCGAGTCAGCGGAGAATCATAACTTTCTCTTTTACCTGGCTGTTGCTCCCCAGCTCTTTGAACCGATAGCGGGACACCTGGGCCGTAATCAACTATCTCTTTCGGCCAAAGGCTGGCGACGGATCATGATTGAAAAACCCTTTGGCTTTGATCTAAGCTCGGCCCGGACCCTAAACACCGCTCTCTGTTCTGCCTTTAA
>JBFYYZ010000148.1:0-3046 GCA_041309745.1 Bacillota bacterium
GATCAGGAAAAACATCACCGAGCCCGCGGTGATTACCATCATGTATTCACCGGTGAGGCCGATTATGTCTGGGGTGGCCCCGAAAAGCTTAAGTAGTGGATCCAGGTAGGTAAACCCAAGGATAGCCACAATAAAACCATAGATCAAAGATAGCCCGATCACCTGCCCGACAGCCCGGACAGCCTGACTGCTATCGCCGGAGCCGAGGGAACGCGAGATCAGCGAAGCGGCGCCCACACCGGTGCCGATCGCCACCGCGCCTAAGAGCATCTGGAAAGGAAAGGCCACCGAGAGGGCTGCGATGGCTTTGCTGCCCAGCATCCCGACAAAAATGGTGTCGACTATGTTATAGGTAGCCATTACCAGCATGCCTGTGGTAGCCGGAACGGAAAAACGCACCAACAGCTTGCCGATGCTTTCCTCGCCCATACTAGTGGTATTGTTCTGCGCCATTTATCTGCTCCTGCCTAAAGCCGCGCCATCAGCGGCAAGATGTTACTATTCTATGCCTTATAAACGGCAAAGGCAAGAAATAAAACTATACCTGGGAAGCTAAGATAAAGTATAATTGACTGGCAGATATTGATATTTACAGACAACAGCAGGCGGGCAAGGTGGCTAAAAGCGCTGACGGATCAGGAAATAATCAAAGTTAAAGTTTACCTACCTCCCTACTTCAAGCGATCGAGCTTAGATGAGCAGGGCTTTGCTGAGCTTGAGAGCGGTTCAACCCTGAAGGATCTTTTTAAAAAGCTGAAAATCCCCTTCCCCGCTGGCACAGTGCACCTGTGCCGCGTCAACTACGATAAGGCAACCCTGAAACAAACCTTAAACGACGGCGATACGGTTAGTTTTTATTCGCTGATTGCCGGAGGATAGATTTACACTACTAGCGGAGCATAAAAGGAGCAATTTTTAAGATGAGCGGATACATGGGTAAAGTGCTATTTGTCGATCTAAGCAGCGGTTCATTTGAAGAAAAAGTTATTCCTGACCAGGTCTACGAAGAATACCTCTCCGGTGTGGGGCTGGGCGCCTATCTTCTCAGTCGGGAAATCCCCGCCGGGGCCGACCCGCTGGGGCCTGATAACGTTCTCGGCTTCATGAGCGGCCTCTTAACCGGAACCGGCAGCCTGCTGACCGGCCGCTGGATGGTGGTCTGCAAATCGCCACTAACTGGCGGTTGGGGCGATGCCAACTGCGGCGGCAACTTATCACCGGCCATTAAGCAGTGCGGCTACGACGGTATTTTCTTTAAAGGAACGGCTGAAAAGCCAGTTTACCTGGTGATTGACGAAGATAGCGGCCCCCGCCTGGAGGATGCTATGGATCTCTGGGGGTTGGATGCCGTGGAATCCGAAAACCTGCTGACCGAGAAACACCACGGCAAAAAAGCACCTGCCGTGGCGGTGATCGGCACCGCCGGGGAGAAACTGTCTCTTATCTCCGGCATCTGCAACGATCGCGGACGCATTGCAGCCCGTTCTGGCGTCGGCGCCGTGATGGGTTCTAAAAAACTGAAGGCAATCGTCTTAAGCGGCAGCCACAAAATCGGCTGCGCCGATCGGGAAACTGTGCGGGCTTTAAGTAAAAAATATGCCGCAAAGGTGAAGAAGGTTTCGCTGCCTCGCATTTTCAAAGGCTCGCTTTTACCGTATGCCGGAATGCTAATGGGCAAGATGAAAAAAGTAATCGCCTTAGACGGGATGATGATTTTGGTGCCGACCCTTAAAAAGTGGGGTACCCCGATGAGCAACAGCTTAGGGGTTACCTCCGGCGACCTGCCGATTAAAAACTGGGGCGGGTCGGTGTCCGATTTTGGCCGCTCCCGCTACCGGCACCTCAATCCCGACCTGATTATCGAGCGTGAGGTGAAAAAGTACTACTGCTATTCCTGCGTGGTTGGCTGCGGCGGGATCTGCCGGATTGATGATTTTGCCGGCGGCGAATTTAAGGAGACCCATAAGCCGGAATACGAAACCTGTGCCGCCTTCGGCGGGCTGCTCTTAAACAGAGATCTTGAATCGATCTTTTACATCAATGAGCTTCTTAACAGGGCGGGGATGGACAGCATCTCGGCGGGCAACACTGTTGCCTTTGCCCTGGAATGCTTTGAGAACGGGCTGCTGAGCCTGGAAGATACCAGCGGCCTTGAGCTGAAGTGGGGCAACGCTGAAGCGATTATCGGACTGGTTAAAAAGATGATTGCCCGCGAGGGCATAGTAGGCGAGCTACTGGCCGACGGGGTAAAGGCGGCGGTGGGCAAGCTGGGGGAAAAAAGCGCTCCTTACGCTATGCATGCCGGCGGTCAGGAACCGGGCATGCATGACCCACGCTTTGACCCGCTTCTGGGGCTGCACTTTAGCGCCGATCCGACGCCAGGGCGCCACACCATCGGTTGCGGACAATATTACCAGATGATGCATCTCTGGGAAGAGGTAAGCTGGGCCCCACCGGTGACCGGCCACAACAAGAGCGAGGAATATATCGCCTCCGACCGGGAAGCGCTTAAAGGGGTGGCCGGGGCTTGCTATAAGCAGGTGGTGGATGGCGCCGGCGGCTGTCTCTTTGCAGCGATGAGCGGCATTCAGCACTGGCCGCTTTTTAAGTGGCTTAACGCGGCTACTGGCTGGCAAAAGAGCGCAGATCAATATATGGAAATCGGCAAACGGATCCAGACTTTAAGACAGCAGTTTAACATCCGCGAAGGGGTGGAACCTGCCTCCTTCCGGATGCCGGACCGCCTTGCCGGCAAACCACCGCTAAAAGAGGGGCCGCTGAAAGGAAAATCGGTGCCGATTGATGAGACGATGCGCTTATACTGGAAACATTTCGGCTGGAGCGAAGCTGACGGCCGACCGCTTGCCGCAACTTTAGAGGAGCTTGGGCTTTAACGTGAAGTAACTAACCAGATTACCTTCACCCCCACCCCGCCCCTACCCCCTCAAGGGGGAGGGAGTGTTTATTTTTCGTAACTTGTGAGGGAGTTAGGTGCTATCCCTGTTTAGACGTCAGAGTCGCCAAGTAATTTAGTATCGCCTAGATT
>JBFYYZ010000149.1:0-4564 GCA_041309745.1 Bacillota bacterium
TTCCAGCAAGACAGCGAGGGAGGTTAGCAGTTCCCGCAAACCCTTGCCCTTGAGGACGATGTCAGTCATCATGCTGTGCACTTCCTGAGCGTATTCAAGGGCGCTGACCTGTTTGTCGAGGATCTGGCTCATCACCGGGACAATCACATCAATGTAGGAGCAGTCGGGCATCTCAAGAAGGGGCAACTCAAGTTCATCGGCTTTTTTGATCAGCCGGGTGTCGATCTGGGAAATGTAGCGTTCAGGCGAGAAAATGATCAGCCCTGCTCCTCCGCAGCGCTTAATGTCTTCAAGCATCTTAAGCTGGGCATCAATATTGTCTTTAAGGGCATAAAACGTGGTGGATAGCAGTGAGTGACGCCGGAACCAGATTGCTGCATCGGGAACATCAATGATGTCAACCGCCCGAATTTCATGATCGAGTCCGCTTGCCCCGGCAATAACTTTCGCTTCGATCAATCCGCCGATTTTCAGGGCATCCCTTACGGTAATGGTCATCGGCTTCAACCCCGTTTCTGAACTACGTCCGGTTGTGATTTATCTTAGATATTATTATATGTTAAGGAAGAAAAAAGCCGCCAGGGCTTTTTTCGGTTTAAAAGTCAGATTTCAGACAGGCGAGATAAAGGCTCATGGTTAGTTCAGGAAAGTAAAAAGTGTCCCAGCGTATTGATTCGTTCATATTCATTGTTGAAAAGTTCTTCCAAATTGAAATCGAGAGTGTTGCAGAGAGCTGTCAGGTAGAAGAGATGCTTGCCTAATTCTTCAGCAACCACCTCGCGGCAGTGCTCACACATTTTTCCTTTGAGGTGAGAATCCATATATTTTCCGCAATCTTTAAGCGAATCGCGGGCAGGGTACTGTCTTTTGTTGGCGCTGATCGAGACGCAGCCGCAGTCGGTCACCGCCTTGATCACGCTGCGGTTTACTCTTGCCGTTGACTCCTGATACTTGGTCAGACAATCCAGGATACTACGGTGGCGTATCAAAACCTCCGAAACGATATCCTGAAAGTTACAGACAACCTCGTTTTCCTTCATTGACCCGTCACCTCATTTTCTGTCTGGAGGACCTTGCTGCCGCCATTATACTTTTTATTTTCCGTCCCTGTCAACCTGACAGAGCCACATAGATAAAGAAAATAACCGCTTTTGCTGAAAAATTTTCGCTGTTGTAAAGATGATTTGGATATGTTAAACTATTCGTTTAATTGACACTACCAGAGCGCTGTGTTACTATATTTAATAGGATTACTCGAGGAGGCCGTCTATTGTTCAGCGTTGGAGACCGGGTTGTATACCCGATGCACGGGGCAGGGATAATTGAAGCAATTGAGGAAAAAGAAATCCTCGGTGCCTGGAAGCAATATTATGTCATGAAAATTCCTCTCGGGGAAATGAAAGTGTTAATTCCTACTGACAATATTGTTCAGGTTGGTTTGCGCGGCGTGATTGAAAAGGAAGAAGTCGATCACGTATTTGTGGTGCTTAAAGGTGATCAGCCGGAACTTTCAGCCAACTGGAACAGACGTTATCGCAATCACCTGGAGAAGATCAAGAGCGGCGATATCTACGAAGTAGCCGAGGTGGTGCGCAACCTGATGCTTAGGGAACGTGAAAAAGGCTTGTCCACCGGTGAAAGTAAAATGCTTGAAACTGCCCGCCAGATTTTGGTTAGCGAGCTGATTTTGGTTCAGGGCCTGGAGCAGACTGAAATTATAAGCGTTCTGGATGACATCTTTGAGCGGGCTCCGAAATAAAAAAATAACCCAAAACTGTTGACAACTGCAGATCGTGCCTTGATTCCGGGAAAAACTTTAAGTTATAATGATGCGAAGAGTTCCCGGGTTTTTCTATTTTAAAGGTGGGTCTTTTCTCTGTTGGTAAGCAGTAATAGCAGTATTTATTCATAAAGGAGGTGAAAAATATGGCCAATAAGATTTTAAGGATAGTCGGAACACTGTTGGGTGCGGTGCTCGGTGTCTATCTTTTTGTGGTAATTTTGCCTTTCCTCCGTTTTTTCATCAACATCCCGGCGGGAATATATTTTACACCGGTCAGTGTCGGTTATTATGCAGTTGGTGGTTTATTAATCGGACTTATATTTTATCTTCTTACTCCGGTTTTAATTAATGTCTTTAACCGCCTGGTAACCTGGGCAGACAGCCGACTTAAAGTGGTGCCTACCCGGGACATTGCCCTGGTCGTGCTAAGCCTGATCATCACCCTCTTTATCGGTCTTTTACTCAGTTATCCGATTTATCGTCTGCCGGTGGTCGGGGTCTTTCTGTCGCCAATTATTACCCTGTTTCTGGTAATTATCGGTGTTCGTTTTATCCTTAACCGCAAAGAAGAGTTTACTTTTCTGTCTTCTCTTTTTAACCGGAACATCCGTAGTGGGGGCCGTGAAAATGAGGTCTTCAAGATTCTTGACACTAGTGCAATCATTGACGGCAGAATTGTTGATATCTGTAAAACCGGTTTTCTGGAAGGGGTAATTGTTGTAGCCGGATTCGTGCTGGAAGAGCTGCGCCACATTGCTGATTCGCCCGATTTGCTGAAACGTAACCGCGGGCGGCGCGGCCTGGACGTGCTGAACAAGATCCAGAAAGAGATGGATACACCGGTGCAGATTTACGAGGGCGATTTTGAAGATATTGCCGAAGTCGACAGCAAGCTGGTTAAGCTGGCCAAGACGATCAAGGGCAAGATTATCACCAATGATTTCAACCTAAACAAGGTTTGCGAGCTGCAGGGTATTGCTGTACTAAACATCAATGAGCTGGCCAACGCGGTTAAGCCTGTAGTGCTGCCCGGGGAAGAGATGGCCGCCCAGATTATCAAGGACGGTAAGGAAACCGGCCAGGGTATTGCCTACCTCGACGACGGGACGATGATCGTGGTTGAAGGAGGACGCCGTTTCATTGGCGAGACGCTGGATGTGCTGGTGACTAGCGTACTGCAGACTGCCGCGGGGCGGATGATTTTTGCGAAGCCTAAACAAGATGCTGAAAGGCTGAACGGGGTTAAATAGATTTGAAACTTGGGGCGATAATCGCTGCTGCCGGGTCAGGGTTGCGCATGAAAAACAGCACCCGCAAGCAGTACCTGTTGCTTGAAGGGGTGCCTGTGCTGGTTCGGTCGGTGAGGCTGTTTCTGAACCACCCGGCGCTGGTTAAGCTTATAGTTGTTGTTCCTCCCGAAGATCTTGAAGAAGCAGGCAATCTTCTTTTAAAGTACTGCCCTCTTGAACGGGTGGAGTTGGTCGGTGGCGGGGCAACACGGCAGGATTCGGTTCATAAAGGTCTGCTGACCCTGCCACGGGATTGCGAAATAATCTGTATTCACGATGCGGCGCGGCCGTTGGCAACCGGAGCAATGCTCGAGCGGCTGATCGTAACTGCACTGGAATACGGAGCAGCGGTGCCGGTGATCGGACTTAGCGATACTGTAAAGGTCGTAAACGAAGACGAAATGATTGTCAGCACCCCGCCGCGCGGGAATATAAGGCTGGTGCAGACACCGCAGGTCTTCAGAGCTGAATTAGTCAGGCAGGCTTATGAAGAAGCGGCTGCAAGCGGGGCTCCGGCAACAGATGACGCCTCGCTGGTGGAACTGCTTGGAGAATCGGTAAAGGCGGTGGAAGGCGAAGTGGCCAACTTAAAGATCACCTCGCCGCCTGATCTGGTGCTGGCAAGCTGGCATCTAAAGGGGGCATCCATCTAAGTGAACAGAGTCGGCACAGGTTTTGATCTGCACCGCCTGGTCACTGGCAGACCGCTGGTCTTGGGGGGTGTTCCCATTGCACATCATCTCGGCCTGGAGGGTCACTCTGACGCCGACGTTTTACTCCACGCTCTGGCCGATGCATTGCTCGGCGCAGTAGCTCTGGGCGATATTGGCAAGCATTTCCCGCCCGGAGATGAGCAGTACCGCGGGATATCCAGCTTAATTCTGCTGGAGAGGGTAAAAGAAATGCTGACGGGCAAGGGCTGGAAGGTGATCAACGTTGATACGGTAATCATCGCCGAAGAACCGCAGCTTGCACCCTATGTTGATCAGATGTGTGAAAAAATTGCTACCGTGCTGGCTGTTCCGCGCTGCCGGATCTCGGTAAAGGCTACAACCACCGAAGGGTTGGGGGTTTGTGGACGTAGAGAGGCGATTGCCGCCCAGGCAGTAGTGTTGTTGGAAAAAGAAGATAAGGCCTGCCCGACGGGGCTTGAGGCTGTTTAAGGAGTCATACTTTAGTGTTCAGTAGAATAAAACAGGATATTCTGGCAGTTAAAGATCGTGACCAGGCGGCTAGGAGCACACTGGAAGTGCTGCTCTGTTATCCCGGCCTTCATGCTCTTTTCTGTCATCGTGTTGCTCACTTTTTTTATTGCCGTGGCCTGGTCCTGCTGCCGCGGCTTATTTCCCACCTGTCTCGATTCTTCACCGGGATCGAGATTCACCCCGGGGCTTCAATCGGTTCTTCCTTCTTTATTGATCACGGCATGGGTGTGGTAATCGGTGAAACCACCGAGATCGGCTCAAACGTGACCATCTACCAGGGGGTAACT
>JBFYYZ010000150.1:0-3801 GCA_041309745.1 Bacillota bacterium
TGAACGAGGGTTACTTTGGCGAATAATATTTTGCTGCACAGCGATAGCCGGACCCAGACCCTGGATGCTGTCGAACTTTTCCTGATCATCAAGACCTGTAAGTATGCCAAGAGCTTGCAAAGATTGCTTGCGCCCTTCCTCAAAAAGGATATCAAACACAAGGCTGGATTTACCTGATCCGCTGATACCTGTTACCACAACCAGCTCGTTTTTTGGGATGGATAGATCTATGTTTTGGAGGTTGTGGAGCCGTGCACCTTTTATTGTTATATTCTTCATAAATAACCTCTTTGCATCCGCAACTTGCAGCTTTTAAAACTGTATCCGATAGACTTGGTGTAGTCTACCATGAAATATTGTGGTCTTTTCCAACCTTACTCCCACTGTGCCTATTTTACTGTATATAATTGGTGCACAAGTACCTGTTTAGAGTGGCTTTCAGTGTTTAGTTCTTTACAATAAAACTGAAAGCTCGCACAACAGCATTTTAAAGCAAAAAGGAAGGTGTCCAAATGGAAGAGTTAATTCAAATCAGAGAATTGGAAAAACCTGATATACCATTGGTAAAGCAGTTATTTAAAGAAAACCTCTGGATCCTGGATCGTCTGATTTTTACCGGTGCTTTTAACTCCATTATGAAAGATAAAGAAGAAGGTGCAGGTACTTCTTTTATTGCTACCATAGACAGTAAAGTAGTTGGTTCAATCTCGGTCAGACTGTTTGAAATTAAAGGGGAAAAACACGGCTTAATCGATTCTGTAGTAACCGCAAGGCAGATGCATGGGAAAGGAATTGCCGGAAAAATACTCATTGCAGTTCTTTCATGGCTGGAAAATGCGAATTGCCGTCATATATACGCAACAGTAGACCGTTACAATTCAAGGTCGTGGAATATGTTCATTCATAACGGGTTTTCCCTGTTCGAGTTTCCCGCGCAAATGAAAAGATTCGGGGCTGATTTTTTTAAAGTGTGGGCCAGAGAAGGCTACTTTTTCGGCATCGGCTTGAATTTTTTAAAAAAACAGCAGCCCGGGCAGGCAATTGAGGAAAGCGGTCATTATTATCATCACTGCCTGGGGTATGCGGGCTTTCTATTGCCCTGGTTTTTTCTCGCCCTGTGGGGCGGCTCAGCTGCAGAGGTATTTCCGTATTTACTACCTTTAGCCTTAATCAGTTTCATCTGCCATGAGTACGGCCATGCACTTATCGCCTGGTTTTTCGGCTTGAAAACATGCTTTAAAGCAAACATTCCAGGGATTATCTTTTTTTCCGCCTTATCTTTGTTCGGGGGCATTTATCCCTTTTATGGTTCCACCTATATCCGTGAAAAAGACTGGTCCTATGTTAGTAAGAAAAACTCAAGAGTGAACGGATTGATCTATTTCTTTGGCCCCGTTACGAGCATCGCGATTGCGCTTATATTTAAATATCTGGTCGGAATCAGCGAAGGATACTGGCAAACCGCCTTTTCGGTCGGGATTTTCATCAATGCTGCCCTGGCCGTAGCGAACCTGATACCTATTAGCGCATCCGGAGGATTTCCCTTCGATGGAACAAAAATTTACCAGTGGAATAAGGGATTCTGGGCACTGGCAGTTGCCATCGTTGTCTTAGCGATCTACTTTTTCCTCTAGCCTTTTGCCTGCAAGCATGCAAGACTGGCAGGCCGAGTTACTTATGGCATAAGCAGTTAATGTTTCAAGGGAGAATAAGTTTACAACTAGTATTATAGAGTTGAGGTCTAATATTATGGAAAACGGTTATCGTATAGAGCCGGCAAAGCCGGAACACTTAGTCGCATTGCCGGCAATTGAACGTGCAGCTGCCGATATTTTTCCGGAAGAAATGATCTCTGATGAAGTTAAAGACTACGTTCTGTCACCGGAGGAATTTGAAAAGGCGTTAGCTAAAAAACACCTTTGGGTAGCAATTACTGCAGATAATCAGCCTGTTGGCTTTGCTCTGGTTACGGTTAATGCCAGTGGTAAATCAGCTATGTTGGCAGAGCTGGATGTCGATCCGGCTCACCAACAGAAAGGACTTGGCACAGCAATGGTGCAAACTGTTATTAAGCGGGCTCGCCAAAAAGGTTTTCAGCACTTGTTGCTAACTACATTCAGCAATGTGCCCTGGAATGCTCCTTTTTACGAAAAAATGGGCTTCCGGCGTTTGTCCCGGAACGAATTGACGGCTGACCTTGTAGCAATTCTGGATAAAGAAGATGAACTGGGCCTGAAAAACAGGGTGGCGATGCAACTTGATTTATAATTTTCTTACCCTTTAGCTAAGCCTGGCTGGCCGGCATTCTAAAAACAACCCTCTGATAGGTAAATATTTTTATAATGTCCCGAAATTATTCACAGGGAAATTTACTATTGTGCTGCTGACGGTCAGTTATAACTTGAATGCTTTCTTCAGGATAACCAGAAACCAGATCCAGGCAATACCAAAAAGCGCGTGAAAGGTGCCGGCAATATGGTTCAAACCACTGATATCTGTGCCCTGTACCTGAAGCAGACCCCTGATTGTCAGGTTAGCCAGGACACCCAGCAAGCCTATGTTATAGAGGATAAGCCAGGCTTTAAATCTTTTGCAGGCAGACAATACAACCTGTTGCTCCAGCAGCATTAAGATTATGAAAAATAGCGCACCCAGGACTAAGGTGTGGACGTGTAGCACAGAAAGCGTTGTTTCCCCGGTAAATCCAACATATTTAGTGTACTCCCGGTAAAAAACACCAAGGACTAAACCCAGAACAACGTAGAATGCAGCTAGCCTATAGAGCAACTTCAAATCAACACCTCCTCGAATAATGTTTTCATTGTAACAGTGTTTAAATAAAGCAACAATAATTATTTTAAATTTGCACAATAAGAAAACCCCAAACATCAGGACTTTCTTTTCCTGGAACGGCCAGATTTATTTCGGGCTTAAAGGATAATCGGGTTTTTAAGCGGGTAATCTGGTTTTGACTTAAAACGTCTCTCCAGAACAGCCATTATTGCCAGAACAATATCTTCCCGCCAGTGACGTGCCGCCACCTGAACAGCTAAGGGAAGTCCCGAACTGCCCTGCATCAGTTCATCAGCAGTCTGTTCAGCCTTATCCTTGCCACCCAGCCAGCCACCCTCTTCATCTGGTCGCACGCATGTTATGGGTACAACACCAGCCGGCAGGCCCAGGGTGTTAAAAAGCAAGGCCGAGCCAAAAAAATCTGCCAGTTTACCTACATCTCCATGCCGCACCGCCGGAACGGGTGATGCCGGGCAAAGCAGCGCATCATAATGGCCGGCATCAAACGCAGAGATGAATGAGGCCTCGTATCTCAGGCGATCGCCAAGCAGGTTCATCAACCCATCGCCGGTCTGCCGGCGGGCACTGATTAGCATATTACCCAGATGGCGCTGGCCGGAGACATTGAGGATGCTAGCTAACAAGGGTATAAGTGCATTGGGGATAGATGTTAATTGATAATTGGGTTTCATCAGTGGAACCGGCTTTTCCCCGGCCAGGATTTGTTTCATCCAACCAAATCCGTCAGCGCCGACGATCCGAAAGAAAAGATTCACCCCTTCCTGGGTATCAGGGATTTCTTTCCATTCTTCAACCTGTATGCCCTCAGCCTGAAGTGCCTCAACGGCCTCTAACAGAGCCCGCTTAACCGGCGGCGCTGGCGGCCAATCGCCGATCTGCGGCAGGAATGCTACCTTTAACGAACCCGGGGCTATCTTATCCGGATCGCGGAAGGGCAACGGTGGACTCATGGCATTGGAGCAAGTAACGTTATGGTTAACCATCAGG
>JBFYYZ010000151.1:0-4285 GCA_041309745.1 Bacillota bacterium
ATTATGGAGAAATTCTACTCCTGTTTTGTTTATTATGCAACCCTTTTTATTTGCTTCTGTGTTTGTTTAAGGTTATAATCCCAGAGATTTTAGAGCTTCATAGACCAGGAAAGCCGGCCAGACCAAAGCCTTAAGGAAGCCAAGCACGCCCATCCAGAAGGTTGTCGCCTGACTGATAAAGTAAATTGCCGCACCGATAAAACCGAGACCGTAGACGGCGCTGCTGTGCACATCCTTTGCCATAATGACTGATCCCTCCTTTTCTTAATGCTAAGAAGCTATTGTAAATCCGGATCATTAATAACAGTTTATCTTAAAATTTTTCAACTTAATTGCCGGTAAAGTAACTCTGCATATTTTGCACGCAAGCAGTGGTTGTCTGATCGCGTTTTGACGGAGCCCAGACGACAATGTCGGAGCCGATAACTTTAGCTCCCCTGCTTTCGCATTCCTGCTTCATGATTTTAATTGAACCAGTGCCCCCCAGCCAGAGAGCGGGCAACTGTTTGGTTACAAAGAGAGCCACTTTTTTACCCTCCAGTTTCGGCAGTTGGGCCAGGTAAGCCTTCATCACCGGGTTTAAGGAAAAAGCCTGCACCGGGGCCCCGATAATCAGGGCTTCGTAAGCGTCAACAGCAGGGATGCCGGTCAATTCAAATTTACCGGACTGAGCCGGTTTATCGCCGCTGATTAGGATCTGCTCCAAGGTAACAATGTGACCCTGTTCAGCTAGTTTTACACTAATTTTCTCAGCAACTCGTAAGGTGTTGCCCGAATGAGAATAGATAATCAAGCCAATGTTCATAAAAATACCCTCCTGGATAGCGAATTGATTCTTGCCAAGTTAATTATAGCAATTTCCAGTGAGGGAAGATCCGTAATTTAGGTAAATTTTACGTAAAATATTATTCAGACTCTGAACCAGGGGGCGAGCGAGGAGAAATATAAATTATATTAAGTGGGCAGTAACCGGCGGGACTTAATATCGCCCAGATCAAGATGGTAAGCATAAAAGGCGGCATTGATGGTAGCCAGTTCTTCCAGCTGACCGGGAAGCGGCCGCAGCAAGCTTAGTTTATCCACCTTAGATTTGAGCAGATAGCGGGCCAGGGCCAGGGTCCCTTCAGAGATCTTAATTACATCTGCACCGCTGCACCTGCTGCAAAGCAGTCCGCCCTGGCGGGGGCTGAAGGTTGCTGAGGAGGGCGAACCGCAGCTGGTACAGGAATGAAGATGGGGATGATAACCGGCTAGATCGGCCAGTTTTAGCTCATAAGCCCGGCAAAGCAAGTTGCGGTCTGTGCCTTCTTCTAAAGCTCTCCAGCTTGCAAGCAAAAGGTTGCAGATGGCATCGCAGTTTTCGCAGCCGCTAATCAGCTTGTCGGTTAACTCATTTAGATAGAGCCCATAGGGGTAGAGATCGGGATCTTCACGAAAGCGGTTGAAACGCTCAATTGGATCCTGTCCGGTAATAATTGGCCAGGTTTTGCCGTGATGAAAATTAAAATTACCGAAAGTAAATAGGTCGATGCCCGCGGCCAGCTTGCTCTTGATTTTGCGTGCCCCCTTGGCAACCGCCTCGAACTTGCCTTCTTCAAAGGTGAGCAGCATCACCAGACGATCGGCTTCACCGAGGGTGCGGGTGCGCAGGACCAGGCCTTTTGCTTTAAAAGATCTATCGGTCAATTTAGCCCTCACCCCAAACCTCTCCCTCAAGGGGAGAGGGAGTTTTATAAGCTCGCCAACAGTTTAACAAATTTATTGTTATCCCGATTAATGACGGATTATATTATCCGCGGTAGCCGAGGCGGCGCAGTTCTTCTTCCCGGTTGCGCCAGTCGCGTTTTACTTTAACCCGCAGGTCGAGGAAGATCTGCTCCCCGAATAGCGCCTCAAGCTCCTGCCGCGCCTTTACGCCAACTTCTTTTAAAAGCACTCCGCCCTTTCCGACAATTATGCCAACCTGGGACTTGCGCTCCACAAATATTTCAGCCCTGATGTCGAGCAGATCCTTATTTTCGCGCATCTTCATCTCTTCCACCACCACGGCTATCGAAAAAGGAATCTCCTGCCTGGTCAGCATAATTATTTTTTCGCGGATGATCTCAGCCACGATGAATCGTTCCGGCTGATCAGTGACCATTTCAGGTGGGTAGTATTGCGGCCCTTCCGGCATCAGCCCAATAGCCGCTTCCAAAAACGGCTCAAGATTTTCGTTCTTCAAGGCCGAGAGGGCGAAAGAAGCCCTGAACTGGCAAAGTTCTTGGTACAGCTCACTTTTCCGGTCCAGTTCGGCAGGAGCAGCAAGGTCACTTTTGTTCAGAACCAAAAACAGCGGGCATCCGGCGGCATTAAGCAGATCGGCAATATGACGATCTCCCTGACCCGGGCGCTCGTTTGCTTCAACAATAAAGGCTACCAGGTCAACTTCCTGCAGGGTGGAACTGGCCATCTTCACCATCTCTGAACCGAGCAGGTGCTTCGGCTTATGCAGGCCAGGGGTATCGATAAAGATAATCTGCTCATCAGGCCTGGTCAGAACAGCGCGGATCTGATTCCTGGTGGTTTGCGGTCGATCGGAAATAATCGCCACTTTCTCGCCAAGCAGCGCATTAAGCAGGGTTGACTTACCGACATTTGGCCTGCCGATTAAAGCTACAAAACCGGAACGGTGCATATTTTCTCCTCTGGGTCCTTAATCTTGCTTCCGCGGAATAACTGTTTTCAAGTCGATAACCGGTGTGCCGTTGATCAGATCCAGTCCTCTTACGGTCAGCACGTTTTTATCAATCGCCACCAGTTCCACAATTGATTGGGCCAGAGCATTGGGTCTGAGTGGGGCGCGGCAAGCAAAAACCCCATACACTTCATGCCCCCGGCCGCTGCGCTTTTCTTTCAGGGTGTAACCTTTTGCTTTGTGCAGGTGAGAGATAACAATAATCTCTTTCTCTTCGTCAAGCCGGTAAAGGCCCTCTTCGAACTCCGGGTCAACAACAACTTTTGAGAGCAGCTCCCGGTAATTGTCGGGGATTTTCTGCGGTTCGGGGTAGTCGCTGACAACGTAACCGATCGGATTGGCAGTAACGGGTAGACGCCATATTTCTTCTTCGGCCAGCAGCTGATCGTCTACCGGGTTGGCCTCCCAGCAAGCCTCGCCAAAAGGTTTTGCCAGCAACTCTAGCAGCGACATTTTAATCTGCTCCCCGGAAAGGTTCCCCATGATTACTTCAATATTGCCGGCCAACTCCCAGAGCACCTGGCGACAGGCGCCGCAGGGGCTGGCCGGAGGGGCGCTGTCGGTAGCTACCGCAATTTTTAAAAATTTACGATGTCCTGTATGGACGGAGTTCCAGATCGCCACCCGTTCCGCGCAGACCGTAAGGCCGTATGAGGCATTTTCAATATTACCGCCGGTCACAATCTGGTTGTCCCCGGTTAAAAGCGCCGCTCCTACCAAAAAACCCGAATAAGGCGCATAAGCCCTCGTTCTGGCGGCACGGGCCGCCTTAAGCAGAGTCTGATCGTTCATCTGAACACCCCGTTAAAGTGAGAGTTGCTAAAAATTAACCGATACCAGGTAGGAGGTAACCAAGTGCCAAAGTGGAGGGCCAAAGATAATCAGGCCAACGATAACAGCAAAGACTGATGTCAGCAAAACTGCCCCGGCGGCAACATCCTTGGCGGTACGTGCCAGGTGGTTACGCTCTCTGGTATAGAGATCAATGGCTTTCTCGAGCGCCGTGTTGAAAGCTTCGGCCACCAATACCATTAGTACTGCAGCCATTAAAAAAAGCAGATCATACTTCGATACCTTAAGCCAGAAACCGAAAGCCAACACGATAACTCCGATCACGGCATGAATAATCATATTGCGCTGGGTCACAAAACAGTATTTAAGGCCTAAAAAGGCGTTCTTTAAACTGAGCCAGACTTTGTTCACCGGTCACGCTCCCCCTTTACCAGAGACAATTGACTTCAGGTATTTGCTCTCTTTGGCTCGCATCTTTTCAGCTTCATCGTCCTCAAGATGATCAAAACCCAGCAAGTGAAGCATCCCGTGGATTGCTAAAAGCGCAGTTTCATTTTCGAGCCGGTGCCCGGCCAGATCTGCCTGCTCTACTGCCCGTTCGATCGAAATGTAGATATCGCCGACAGCATACTCCCGGTCGCCGGGCGCTGTGTCTTCACCCGATTCGAGATAGGCAAATGAAAGCACATCAGTTGGCCGGTCCTGATCACGGTAATCCCGGTTTAATTGGTGCAGCAGCTCATCACTGCCGATGGC
>JBFYYZ010000152.1:0-6667 GCA_041309745.1 Bacillota bacterium
GGAAACCGGTCGGGGGATAATCGGTATCACGCCACCGGTGCTTAAGTATCGCTTCTTTGACTCACTTAAAATAAGTTTTCAACGCTTTGGCATGATCATTTCATCAATATTCCAGGTCATAACTGGTAAGGCTCCACTTGATGTGGCTGGTCCTGTAGGCATCATTTTTGTAATCGGTGAGGTGGCGCAAACCGGTGTGATAAATCTGCTGCTATTAACGGCATTGATCAGTATCAGTTTAGGGATCATGAACTTGCTACCTATTCCGGCGCTTGACGGCGGCCGACTCTTTTTCCTTTTCATAGAAGGTTTAAGAGGAAAGCGGATCGACCCCGAAAAAGAGGGATTTATCCATTTTGTCGGGTTTGCTCTTTTGATCCTGTTAGTCCTATTTATCACCTACCAGGATCTGATCCGCTGGGATGTCATTCCCGGAAACTAACTAAAAAAATCGACTGACGGGGTTCTTGTGATGAATCTTCCGGAGCGAAAAATAACCAGAAAAGTTATGGTTGGCAAGATAGCGATCGGTGGAGATGCTCCAATTGCCATCCAATCAATGACTAACACGAAGACCGCAAACTTTACTTTAACCTTAGAACAAATCAGGGATTTGGAAGCAGCAGGTTGTGAGCTGATCAGGGTCGCTGTACCTGATCTCGATTCGGTTGAAGCCCTAAAAAAGATTGTCAGTCAAAGTGCCATACCGGTAATCGCTGACATTCATTTCGACTATCGGCTGGCCCTGGCCTCAATTGCCGGTGGTGCAGCAAAAATCAGGATCAACCCCGGCAATATTGGGGGTAAAGAACGTTTTATCGAAGTGGCACGAAATGCTGAGGCTGCAGGAATCCCATTGCGCATCGGCGTTAACGCCGGTTCCCTTGAAAAAAAACTGCTTGATCTGTACCGGCAAAAACCGGCAGACGCCCTTTTTGAATCGGCGCTTTCCTATGTTGATCTACTTGAAAAAATCAGTTTTAACCAGATAGTAGTTTCGATTAAAGCTTCGTCAGCTTATACGACTATTCAGGCCAACCGTCTCTTTGCTGAACATTTATCATATCCCCTGCATTTAGGCGTTACAGAAGCCGGCCCCCTGAAAACAGGTTCGATCAAAGCGGCGATCGGGATCGGGACTCTTCTGGCTGAAGGAATCGGTGACACTTTCAGGGTTTCGCTTACCGCCGATCCGGTGGAAGAGATCAGAGTAGCCCGCGAAATTCTCCAGGCTCTCGGACTCAGGATCTTTAAACCTGAATTGATATCCTGCCCCACCTGTGGTCGCTGTGAAACAGATCTTGTTCAGTTGACTAAAACCGTAGAGAAGATCATCTCCGATCTGAACTTGCCACTGCGTATTGCCGTTATGGGTTGTGCAGTCAACGGCCCGGGAGAGGCCCGGGAAGCGGATCTGGGTATCTGTGCCGGCAAAAAACAGGGACTGGTATTCAGAAAAGGTAAAGTTGTAAAAACAGTCAAGCTCGAATATTTATTCGATGCGTTTAAAACTGAACTGGAAGATGAGCAGCGGGCATTTAGCAAACGAGAAGAGGAAAGAGCAAAGTGATAGTTACTGCGATCATCCCGGCCTTTAATGAAGAGCATAATATTGGGGCGGTTTTGGATACTCTGACTGTTTCGCCGCTGATTAGTGAGATTGTCGTGGTCAGTGACGGTTCAGAAGACCGTACTGTAAATGTAGCTTCAGCCTTTGAAGAGGTGAGGGTGATCGAACTGCTTGATAATCGCGGAAAAGGGGGGGCGGTTAAGGTCGGCCTCGAAAACAGCTACGGCGATATAATCCTGATTCTTGATGCCGATCTAATTGGGTTAAAGGAGGAGCACATTAATATTTTACTACAGCCTGTAACCTCCGGTAGAACAAAAATGACCACCGGCCTTTTTGAAAAAGGTCGTCCGGTGACTGATTTGGCTCAGAAAGTTGCTCCATTTTTATCCGGTCAGCGGGGATTGAAACGCGAACTCCTGGAAAATATCTCCGACATTGATCTCTCTCGGTTTGGCATAGAGGTTGCGCTACAACGCTATGTTGAAGAGCATGCTGTTGAGAATGAACTGGTCCAGTTACCGCTGCTTTCTCATGTGATGAAAGAGGAAAAACTCGGGTTTTGGAAAGGTATTTCTGCAAGAGCAAAAATGTATTGGGAAATTATCCGCTATGTAGCAGATACCGAGGTTGAACAAAAATAGTTTAGCGACCCATGAAAGCTTAGTTAGGGCAGGTTTTGGCTATTGCGTTGAGGTTTGCTTTGTGATAAATTAATGTTGTTAGAATGACTTTAGTGAAGGGTGGGTTCTCCCACTCTTTCATGTTACAGGGGTTATTTTGCTTACGGGGGTAAAACAGTGAGCAGGGAAGAGACTAAGATAAAATTAATTGAGTTGATTGAGCCTTTCGTGGAGAGCAAGGGTTATGAACTCCTGGATCTTGATTACTATTCCGGCCGGCAGGGCAAAGTATTTCTGGTTATTGACGGCAAAGACCCGGTGACCATTGGTGATTGCGAAGAGATCAGTCGGGCTGTATCCGAACTTCTCGACCGGCACGATCCCCTGGCACATGCTTATCTACTCGAGGTGGCATCACCGGGACTGGAACGCCCTCTAACCAAACCGGAACATTTTAAAAAGTTTACAGGCGAACCGGTGAAGATTACTTTAATTGAAGAGGTTAATGGTTGTATTAAAGCTGCCGGAATCCTTAAGGAAGCAGACGACCATCAAATTGTCGTAGATAAAGAAGATGGAAATGTAACCATCATCAGTTATGAAAAAATCAAGAAAGCAAAACTCTGGTTTAGAAAACCGGATAAAGGAAGCAAAAAAACTAAATAATGAAAGGAGGTTTGAACCGGAAAAAATGAATAAAGAACTATTTGCAGCGCTGGAATCACTTGAAAAAGAAAAAGGGATTAGCAAGGAAATATTATTTGAAGCACTTGAAGTGGCACTCATATCAGCTTATAAGCGTAATTTTCAATCTGCACCGGCAGTCAGGGTCAGTATTGACCGGGATACAGGCGATATAAAAGTTTTTTCTCAACTCAGAGTCGTCGAGCATGTTGAATCTGAACAGCAGGAAGTAAGTCTCTACGAAGCAAGAGTCTATGATCCCCGTTGTCAAATCGACGACATTGTGGAAATGGAGGTTACTCCCCAGGAATTCGGCAGAATTGCCGCACAGACAGCCAAACAGGTAGTAATTCAAAGAATTCGCGAGGCTGAACGTGAGCTGATTTATGAAAACTTTGTTGATCGGACCGAGGAGATTATAACCGGCCTGGTCCGTCGTTTTGAACAGCGCAACGTGATCATCGATCTGGGCCGCACTGAGGCTGTATTACCGGTGGAAGAGCAGATTCCCCATGAAAGGTACCGGCAGGGGGAAAGGGTCAAAACTTTTATAGTAGATGTTAAAAAGACAACCAAAGGCCCGCAGATTATTGTTTCAAGGACTCATACCGGTTTTTTAAAACGGCTGTTTGAAATGGAAGTACCGGAAATATTTGAAGGTATAGTCGAAATTAAAGCGGCAGCCCGCGAAGCCGGTCATCGTTCAAAACTTGCGGTTTTCTCAAACAACAAGGATATTGATCCGGTAGGTGCCTGTGTCGGTCCGAAAGGGAGCAGGGTTCAGGCGATCAGCTATGAACTGAAAGGTGAAAAAATTGACATCATTAAGTGGAGTGAAGAATCCGAGGAGTATATTGCCAATGCCTTAAGTCCGGCCAAGGTTTCCTCGGTTATTCTAAGTTCTGAACAGAAGACGGCGACTGTTGTTGTTCCCGACACACAGCTATCACTGGCAATCGGCAAAGAAGGTCAGAATGCCAGGCTGTCAGCGAAGATTACGGGCTGGAAAATAGATATTTCCAGTGAAACCCAGTTCACGGAAAAAAGCCTTTCAGCGATTGGACTGTCAGATCCTGACACAAAAGAAGTCAAAGAAATAAAAGAAGAAAAGGAAGTTGTTTCTGAAGTTATGGAACCTGGAGAATCAGGTGAACCGTATGAACTTGCAGCAGAAAAAGCAGCAGAGACAGCTGAAACTGGAGAAGAGGCTGTAGAAGAAAAAGAAGTTAAAACAAAAAAGAAAACTGCAAAAGCAAAAACAGTTAAGAAGGGAAAAAAGAGTAAAGTTAAATCCGACCCGGACGATGATGCCTTTGGGGAAATAGACACAGATGATTAAAAGACGGAAAATACCAATGCGGATCTGTGTCGGCTGTCGGGAACAGAAACCTAAAAAAGAACTGGTCCGGATCGTCAGAACACCCGAACAACAGGTGGTATTGGATTTAACCGGCAAAAAGGCAGGCAGGGGAGCATATATTTGCCCTACTGAAGAATGTTTCAGGAAGGCGGTTAAAGGTAAAAGGCTTGAAAAAAGCTTAGATTTGCCTGTATCTTCGGAGCTAACCGAAGAAATCAGCGCCCTGTTAAGGAATAATTTTTAAGTCAAAGGTTTGATACCGAGGAGGGCTTTCTCGATGGAGGTGTTGTAAATGGCTAAAGTCAGAGTCTATGAACTGGCCAAAGAGTTGGGTACGACGAGCAAAAAACTGATTGATGTCATGGAAAGTATGGATATTAAAGTCAACAACCATATGAGTACACTGACAGATGATGAAGCAAAAAGAATTATGGCTGTTCTGACCGGGCAATCGGAAGAGAAACCGCCCCAGGAACCGGCTAAGGCTGCTACCAAGCCGGAAAAATCAGCTAAAAAAGAAGCAGCGAAGCCGGAAACAGCAGCCACGGTAGACAAAAAGAAAGAGAAGAAAAAACCGGATGAACAACCGGAACCAAGCCGCAAAGCCAGGAAGGTTCTTCAGGAAGAGAAAAGAGCGGCACTGCTGAAAGAAAAACGGCCAAAGATGAAGCTTGAAGGACAGATTTCCGTCGGTGAACTGGCCGGAAGACTTGAGGTTACACCGGCTCAACTGATTGGCTACCTGATGGAGATGGGGGTAATGGCCAACATCAACCAACCGCTTACTCCTGATACTGTTGAACTGGTAGCGGAGGAGTACGGTTACGATTTTGAATACATTGAAGATCCCGTTGAAGAAGAGTTGCTGACCATAGTGGGGGATGACCAGAAAAAAGAGATCTTGCGTAAACCTGTGGTTACAGTGCTGGGACACGTTGATCATGGTAAAACATCTCTGCTTGATGCAATCCGCAACGCCAACGTCACTGCCGGAGAATTTGGCGGTATAACTCAGCATATCGGTGCTTACCAGGTTAAAGTAAACGATAAAAAAGTTGTTTTTCTTGATACTCCCGGCCATGAGGCTTTTACAGCCATGAGAGCGCGCGGAGCCCAGGTTACCGATATTGCGGTTTTAGTGGTTGCCGCTGATGATGGCGTGATGCCGCAGACCATAGAAGCGATCAATCACGCCAAGGCAGCCCGTGTTCCAGTGCTGGTTGCCATAAACAAAATAGATAAACCGGATGCTAACCCGGATCGGATCAAACAGCAGCTGTCTGAGCATGGCCTGGTGGCCGAAGAGTGGGGCGGCGATACTATTTTTGTTCAGGTCAGTGCGATCCGTGGAGACGGCCTTGAAGAACTGTTGGAAATGATTCTGCTGCTTTCCGAAGTGGCCGAGCTGAAAGCGAGCCCCGAGCGATCGGGCAAAGGAACGGTAATTGAAGCGAAACTTGACCGCGGCCGTGGGCCGGTGGCCACCGTACTCGTCCAGGATGGAACCTTACGGGTGGGCGACTCGATAATCTGCGGTTCGATCGCCGGTAAAGTGAGGGCGATGCAAAATGACCGTGGTGAAAGAGTTAAAACGGCAGGTCCTTCGACTCCGGTGGAAATTGTCGGTTTAAGCGAAGTTCCGATGGCCGGAGATATATTCCAGGTTGTCAGCGATGACCGCATAGCCCGGCAGGTTGCCGAAAAAAGAACAGTTAAAATCAAAGAAGCTACCAGGCATGTACAGCGGGTAACCTTAGATGACCTTTTCAAACAGATCCAGGAAGGCGAAGTCAAAGATCTTAATTTAATTTTGAAGGGCGACGTCCATGGTTCGGTAGAGGCTTTGCAGGATGCTCTTTATAAGCTGAGCTTAGAAGAGGTGCAGATCAAGATCATTCATTCTGGTGTTGGTGCAATCAGCGAATCAGATGTGATGCTGGCAGCGGCATCCAACGCAATTGTAATTGGTTTTAATATCAGGCCGGACAATAATGCCCGTAAGCTGGCTGAACAGGATCAGGTTGACATCAGACTTTACCGGGTTATCTACGAAGCAATAGAAGATATAAAAGCAGCTGTAACCGGGATGTTGAAACCGATTATGAAAGAAGTAATTCTGGGTCAGGCAGAAGTCCGGCAGCTCTTCAAAGTATCACGCTTGGGCAGTATTGCCGGTTCCCACGTTATTGAAGGCAAAATAACCCGTAATGCAATAATCAGGGTTATTCGTGATGGAATGGTGGTCCTTGAAAACGGAAAAATCGACTCACTAAAAAGATTCAAGGATGATGTAAAAGAGGTTCTTACTGGCTATGAATGCGGAATCCTCATTGAAAACTTCAATGATCTGCACGAAGGAGATATCGTTGAAGCATACTCCATGGAACAGGTTGCAAGGTGATTCAACTCTTTGTAGTTGGTGGCTTTGAA